>NZ_JADYWM010000028.1:0-36055 GCF_015864815.1 Pseudoalteromonas sp. NZS100 | reverse complement strand
TCGCTTTAGCATTTACTATGATGTGGCTACCAATGTGGGCTGATTGATATATGTACTACAAAGATCAACAGCCCCTAGTTATTATAAAGTTATAACCATGGTATTACCTTGGTTATAACTTTTATAAGTCATTATTATTCAATAGGTTGTGTTTTTACTTCAGCTATAAGCTGATAACCTCGCTTCATTACAGACTTTATATATTTGGGGTTTTTTGTGTCGTTGTCATTGAGGGCCACACGTAGTTTGCTAATAACTCGTCTAACTGCGGTGTCGGTTACTATTTGATTCTCCCATACATTATTGTGTAACTCTTCAAGGCTAACTATTCTTGGTTGTTGCTCTATTAAATAGCTAAGTACCTGCATGCATTTGGGCTCTAATGTGTAGAGGTTATCTTCTTTAATTAAAGACTGCTGCAGACTGTCAAAAGTGTACTCGCCAATTGTTAGTTGATTCACCCTAGTTTTATCAATGACGGATTTTGCATAATCAGGGTTAGGTTGGGTTTTATTTTCTGTCGTATTTAAGTGTTTTTTATAAAGCCGAGATACCATTATTCCGGCTAAATTCATTAAAAGCACTAGCGGGCTGAGTGGGAATGCACAGAGAAAAAGTAAATATTTAAAACCTACGTGTATATTTGGTTTATTAAGAGTCTGTCCGAATAACACGTTTAAAAGCATCCATATAATAAAATAAGGCGTAAGGGAAATTGAATCTGTTTGCTCCCCACAAACGCCATATTTTACGCCCTCTATGTAGTTTGGTGCGTCTAAACAAAAAGCATTCGCTTGGCTGCTAAATAAAATGAGTAACATAAAAATAAGTAGTTGTTTCATTAAAAAGTCCATTTAGAAAGAGGCGGCAAATAATACCGCCTCCTTGAATGTTAAATATCCGATTTTTGTTTTTCTATCCAATCGTTTATTACGTCTTCTAATACTTCCATAGGGAGTGACCCTTGGCCGATAACGGTGTCGTGAAAGCTGCGAATATCAAACTTAGCCCCGAGTTCTTTTTCAGCTTTTGCGCGCAGTTCGCGTATTTTTATTTCGCCCATTTTGTACGAAAGCGCTTGGCCTGGCCATGATATATAACGATCTATTTGATCCTCCACCGCACTTTGTGGCAAAGCAGTGTGATCTGCCAAGTAGTCAATAGCCTTTTGGCGGCTCCAACCAAAGGCATGAATACCGGTATCAACAACAAGCCTCACTGCACGCCACATTTCGTAGCCTAAACGACCAAAGTCGCTGTACGGGCTTTGATAAAAGCCGGCTTCTTTACCTAAGCGTTCGGTGTAAAGTGCCCAGCCTTCGCCAAATGCTGAGTGGCTAAGTGTGCGTCTAAACTGGGGTACATCTAACTCCATTGCAATAGCGTTTTGTAAATGATGCCCTGGTATTGCCTCATGTAAGCTAAGTGCTTCTAAATTATACAAAGGCTGTAGTTTAGGTGTTGAGGCTAAAAAATAAGTGCCGGGGGATCGGTTATCAGCAGGTGGCATATAAAACGCGCCGCGACTCGCTGAGCCTTTTATTGTAAAGGTGTTACGCGGTAAATGATTAAAGTAGGTTGGTAACTTGCCATACATTTTTTGCGTAATAAAAGCGGTTTTTTCTAGCAAGTCTTGCGCGTCTGCTGCGTAAAATTGCTCATCGGTTGCTAAAAATTCTAAAAAATCGCTGTATGTGCCATCAAAACCTACTTTATCAATAATGTTTTGCATCTGCGCTTTAATACGCGCGACTTCTTTTAAGCCTAGTTCGTGTATTTTCTTTGGTGTGGCATTGGTTGTGGTGTAGTAATTAACTGTGTATTTGTAATAATCAAGCCCGCCTTTAACGCTTGCAATACCCGGCTGTGCTCTACAGTTAGGCATGTAATCGTTTTCAAAAAAGTCGTAAAAATGCTGATAAGCAGGGACTACTTTTGAGCTGATTAAGGCCTTTGCTTTATTTTGGTATGTGGCTTTTTGCTCTGCTGTAAACGTGTTTGGTATACGTGTAAAGGGCTCGTAAAGGGCACTTTTTTCAGGTTGCTTAACAATATGCGCGCTAATGCTTTGGCTGTAATTTTCAAAGGTTTTGCAGTAATGAGTAAAGCCTGTTTTTATACCTTCTTTCATTAAATCAATATTTTGCTGATTAAAGCGCGGGTAGTCGGCAAGGCTGATTAAAAATGCGTTGTAATCGTCGGGTGTTAAAAATGCCATGTTAGCGGGGGCTTCGGCAAAATAAGTATGCCAGCCACTTAAAAAATTAACCGGAAAATACTTATCTTGATAAAGGTAGCTTTGCTGCTCTGTTTCTCGCTCATATTTAAATAAGCGGTAGTTCATTAGCTGCTCGTTGTTGAGCGTTTTTGGGTCAATGCTGGCTAAGCTTTTTAGTACGCTGTTGTTATAAGCTTGGCGCTTTGCAATGGCTTGCTCGCTCCAATTTGGCAATGTACCGTTTGGCTTCCAGCCATCTGGATCGGTACGAAAAAATATTTTTTCAGCTTTAGCGTTTTGCCAGTGGTTATCAATAATGGTTTTTAAATCAGTGTTACTGTCGGCTAAGCTCGGTAGCGATGCAACCGCTAAGCATATAGCTAGAATACTTTTTTTAAACATAGTCATCCGTTATTGGCGAGTTTGTTATTATTTATCGCGCTTTTTTATTTTAATTTGTGCTCAATATAGTACCAAGTTAACTTAATCAATGCGCTTACTTTTATAACTAGTACCTTTTGGTTTTACTTTTTGATTGAACAAATTTCACTGCGTAACTGATTGGCGTACTAGTTTATTGTTTTATCAGCGTTTAGAATGACTAAAACTTATTATAAAAAATGACCGTCATGTTTAATAAAGTAATTACCTTAATTGATGAAGCAAACAACCAAGACCCAAATACTGAGCAGCACAATGGACAAAGCTTTCCAAAAGAAAGTTTATACGCCTTGCGCATGAGCGAAATGTTAACTCGTTTTAAACCAGATGCCGATGAACTCATGCAAATTGCAGTGCGTGCACAGCATATTCAGCGTTGGAAGTCGCCACGTAGTGATTTTGAAATGAACAAACAGGGCTATCATCAGTGGCGCAGTGCACTTTATATATTTCATGCTAGCAGCGTGGTTGCGCTCATGAAGCAAGCTGGTTACGGTGAAGCTGAGCAAAACCGAGTGTACGATGCGGTCGCTAAAAAGAATATTAAACGTAACCCAGACAGCCAATTAGTAGAAGATGTAGCAAGCCTTGTATTTATTGAACATTATATGCTTGGATTTGCCAATGCAAAACCAGATTACAATGAAGAAAAATGGATTGGTATTATTCGCCGTACATGGCAAAAAATGTCAGATGAAGCGCATGAGTTTGTACTTGCAGGTAATATTACATTGCCAGAGCCCCTTGTTGGGCTTATTCATAAAGCACTTGAGTAAAAGAAAATAAATAAAAAGGAATTTTAAATGTATTGTCCTCGTAGTAATACGCCACTTGAACCTTTACTTGTTGGCGGGATTACTGTTTTTACGTCAGCGCAAGGCGGCGTATTTTTTGATAACAGCCAAATTTTTAAATTTAGCTCACCAGAGCTAAAGCATGCTCAGGTTTTACTTAAGTATTTGAGTAATTACATTGAAGGTGAGGGCGAAGTCTCATCGCGAGTAAATTGCCCAAAGTGCCCAAGTATTGTGATGATGCGCCGGTATTTTTCGCCGCTCAAAGTGGTTGAGATAGACGAATGCCCTGGTTGTGCAGGCATATGGCTTGATAGCGGCGAGCTGGCAAAAATACACGAAAACCATTTAACCCCCCGAGAGCGAAAGCTGTTAGCCCACGAAATGGCCACCAATCATGGGTTTATAACTATTAAGTCGCCAAAATCAAAGTATTACCCCAAAGCGCCTAAAAATGTTCAAGACACCACAGTTGAACGGCTGGTGCAATTAGCATTACTTAATTTTCAGTAATAAAAAACGGCGTACTAAAAAGTACGCCGTTTTTTTGTAATAGATTAACGCTTATGCAGTTTATTTATTACGGTTTTCTTTTGCAAATGCACGTATTTTACGTTTTTGCGAAAGCGTTACTTTGTTAGTACGCCCTGCAAATGGGTTATCACCTTCTCTAAATTCAATTTTGATTGGGGTGCCCATAATTTTAAGTGCTTTACGGTAGTAGTTCATCAGGTAGCGTTTGTAGCTATCTGGTAAATCGTGAACTTGGTTACCATGAATTACAATACGTGGCGGGTTATAACCACCGGCATGCGCATATTTAAGCTTAACACGACGACCACGAACAAGTGGCGGCTGGTGATCGGCTTGAGCCATGTCCATAATACGGCGAAGCATTGCGGTGCTAATACGCTTAGTTGCTGACTCGTACGCTTCATCAACCGATTCAAACAAATGACCAACACCTGTACCGTGAAGTGCAGATATAAAGTGTAAGCGTGCAAAGTCAATAAAGCCTAAACGGCGATCAAGCTCTGTTTTAATACGATCTTTTACGTAGTCGTCAAGGCCATCCCATTTATTAACGGCAATAACCAGCGAACGACCTGAGTTAAGCGCAAAACCTAATAAGCTTAAGTCTTGATCAGAAATACCATCGCGCGCATCCACAACAAGTAAAACCACGTTACAATCTTCGATTGCTTGTAATGTTTTAATTACTGAGAACTTTTCAACTACGTCACTTACTTTTTTACGCTTACGAACACCGGCTGTGTCAATTAACACATACTCTTTGTCGTTACGCGTCATTGGAATATAAATAGAATCGCGCGTTGTACCTGGCATATCATATACAATTACACGATCTTCACCCAATATACGGTTTGTAAGTGTTGACTTACCAACGTTAGGGCGACCAATAATAGCAAGCTTTACAGGTTTGTCTGAAAACGCTTGATGATCGGTATCATCACCTTCGCCTTCTTCGTAAAGGTCGATTAGTTCTTCGTCATCACCTGTTACTTCTTCATCTTGAGCAGCTAGTTCAGCAATAAGCGGCTGAAGTGTTTGTTCAAGTAATAGGGTAATACCACGGCCATGTGCAGCTGCAATGTGATGTATTTCACCTAATGATAATTGGTAAAATTCAGCACAGTTTGAATCTGCATCAATGCCGTCGGTTTTATTGGCAACAACAAAGCACTTTTTCTCTTGTTTACGCAAGTGATTAGCAATGGCTTGGTCAGCTACGGTCATACCTACACGAGCATCTACTAAAAACAGAACAATGTCGGCTTCTTCAATGGCTAGCAGAGATTGATCTGCCATTTCGATTTCGATGCCTTCTTCTGAGCCATCAATACCGCCCGTGTCTACCACGATAAATTCATAGCCATCGTAACTAGCTTGGCCATATTTTCTATCTCGTGTTAAACCTGGAAAATCGGCTACGAGTGCATCACGAGTACGTGTTAAACGGTTAAATAATGTGGACTTGCCCACATTGGGTCGCCCAACTAGAGCGATCACGGGAAGCATAAACTACCTCTTTAAAAAACAACAAAAGGCTTCGCAGTGCGAAGCCTTACAAAAAACAATTAACTATTAGCAGGTTATACTAATAGCAGTCAGTTAGTTTGGTATTTTTACCATACTAACTTCACCATCACGGGTGTATAAAATTAGCTTATCGTCGGCAACAACTGGCTCAACAAAAAAGCCTGAGCTGTCAAAGTCTTCTCGAGATACTAGCTCGCCAGTTTCTTTATTTAGCCAATGTAGGTTACCTTCTTGGTCGCCTAAAGCTAAGTGGCTACCTGCAACTGCAGGGCCTGTTAGGTACCAACCACGTAGAGCGGGTTGGCTCCAACGTTCAATACCTGAATTTTTATCTAATGCGTAAATAACACCATCGCTATCTACTAAATAAATTGTTTGTGCATCCATCGCAATTTCGCGGTAGCTGCTGTACTCACGTTTCCACACTACGTTGCCAGAGCGAATATCTACAGCAGCTAAGTTGCCGTTGTAAGCTATAGCGTAAGCGTATGGACCGCTAATAAGTGGTTGAGTGTCTACGTCAACTAGGCGTTCAAATTCTGATGCGCCTTTAGCAACCGCAATTTCTGCGCTCCATGCTGAGTAACCACTGTCTGAAATTAAAACGCTTAGCTTGCCTGTTTCAAGGCCTACTAATACACCACCGTTAGCAACAGTTGGCGAGCTTTGTCCGCGTAATGTTAGTGGTGGAACTTCTTGCTCAAAACTCCAACGCTCTTCGCCTGTATCTGGGTGAAGGGCTAACAATTTACCAGAGCCTAAATTTACAAATATTAAGCCATCGCCTGCTGTCGGTTTAGACAGTGATTCGCCTGGTACATTCTTACGCCAAACTTCTTCACCGGTTTCGCGATCTAGGGCAATAATAAAGCCGTGTTCAGAACCTATATAAATTTTACCATAGGCTTGCAAAATACCACCTGATAATTTTGCGTTACCGTTGTCAGCCCATGGCCAAAACGATAAATCTTGGCGTACATCGGTTTCCCATTTGGTATCGCCGTTAGTAAGCGAAAGCGCTTCTACTTGGCCTTCGCGGCTAGCAACATATACAGTATCTTTGTAAACAGCTGGTGTTAAACGAGAAAAGTAATGCTCTACGCCATCACCTACAGATTCTTGCCAAACAACGTCAGTTTCAAATTGGTTTACAATTTCAGGAAGTACTAGTTCATCTTCATCATCACTTGATGAACAACCCATCAGTGTTGCCATACATAGGGCAAGGGCTGCTGTTGTAAATTTTTTCATACCTAAAACCTTATGCCGCTGGGCTAGTTACTGCTAGGTCATCTAACTTAATTTGTAATAGTGGGTTACTTGTTAATCCACCCGCATCTATTGCTGCTTGGTATGCAGTACGTGCTTGATCTTTGTTACCTTGCTGTGTGTAAATGTCGCCTTTAAGCTCGGCAACGTTTGCATTGAATGCTTCAGGTAATGGTGCATTTAATGTAGTTAATGCATCGTCATAGTTAGTTTGTGCAATTTGAATTCGCGCTAAACGTGTAATCGCAATTGCTTTTAATTCTGTATTTTCAGTATTAGACACTATCCAGCTTAGCTTTTCGCTTGCTACGTCTAATTTTTTTGCTTCTACAGCGTCTTTTGCAGCAACAAATGCAGCAAGTGTTGCGTAGTTTGTATCTTTATTTTCGCTAATAAACGCATCAGCTGAAGATAATACATCATCACTTTCAACAAGCGCTGTATATGAATCTGATGCTTTTTCAGCGGTAGTAATTTGGTTTTGGTTATATGCTTTCCAGCCATATAAGCCACCAAGGCCAACAAGTATACCTAGTGCAAGTGAAATGCCGTTTTCACGGAAAAAGCGTTTAATGGCTTCTGCTTGTTGTTCTTCTGTTGAATAAATATCCATTCTTACCTCTAATGTTCGCTTAGCCGTTAATAAGCTCAGCTAATAGCGCTTTAGCTTGTTCTAATTCTAATGTGACTTGTTCTTTACGCTCGCGTAAATACTTGATGGTCACAACGCCTTTTTCTAATTCATCTTCACCAATAATCACTGCAACAAGTGCATCGCTTTTATCAGCACGTTTTAATTGTTTTTTAAAGTTGCCGCCGCCCGCATGCACCATAACGCGTAAACCCGGTACGTCTTTACGTAGTTGCGCTGCAATTGCAGGAGCTTGAATGCTTGCTTTGTCGCCCATTGCTGCTAAATATACATCAGCATTACGACGAATGTCACCTACACACTCAAGCGCTTGTAGTAATAACACTAAGCGCTCTAGACCCATTGCAAAACCAACTGCTGGCGTTGCTTTGCCGCCAAGCTGTTCAACTAAGCCGTCGTAACGACCACCAGCACATACTGTGCCTTGTGCGCCTAAGCTGTCGGTTACCCATTCAAATACGGTACGGTTGTAGTAGTCTAAACCACGTACTAACTTTTCATTAACCGTATATGAGACGCCAGCAGCGTCTAAACGTTCACATAAATTTTCAAAATGTTCTTTTGATTCAGCGTCTAAGTTTTCAGATAGTTTAGGCGCATCAGTTAAAATTGCTTGTACGTCTGGGTTTTTGCTATCAAGTACGCGTAATGGATTTGAATACATACGACGTTTTGAGTCTTCATCAAGCGCATCAATGTGTTGCTCAAGGTAGGCTACTAACGCATCACGGTAATCTGCACGCGCTTCGTTAGACCCTAAAGAATTTAGCTCTAAACGAACGTGGTCAGTAATGCCAAAGGCTTCCCATAGTTGCGCTGTTAATAAAATAACTTCTGCGTCTATGTCGGCTGTGGCAATACCAAATGTTTCTAAACCAAATTGGTGAAACTGACGGTAACGACCTTTTTGCGGTCGTTCGTGACGAAACATTGGACCCATGTACCAAAGGCGTTGTTCTTGGTTATATAGTAAGCCATTTTGGTTGCCAGCACGTACGCATACTGCGGTGCCTTCTGGGCGAAGTGTTAATAAGTCGCCATTGCGATCGGCAAAGGTGTACATTTCTTTTTCTACTATATCGGTAACTTCACCAATAGAGCGTTTGAATAAGTCGGTTGATTCTACAATAGGAAAACGAATTTCTTGATAACCGAACGATGCTACTGTCTCGCGTAAAATGCTTTCTACTTTCTGCCAAACTTGTGTATCGCCCGGCAGACAATCGTTCATACCGCGAACTGCCTGAATTTGTTTTGCCACTGATAAATCCTAAATGCTGTTTATGTGTAATAAAAAATGCTTACACAACAAGAGTGCTAAAAATTGACCCGCTATTATAGCGTTCTGGTCATAAAGGTAAACGCCAAACACCGCTGTTTGGCGCTTTATACGGTATTTATTCGACTATTTTAATATCGATAGGTGTTTGCTGCTCTTTTTGAGCAATAAAGTCGCGCACGTAGCCTTCGAGCTGGTCAACAATATTGTTGTTGTCAATACGTGCTTTTTGGCGCTCACCATTAATGTATAAACCTGAGCGACGGTTTGCACCGGCAAGGCCAATATCACTCACAAGGGCTTCACCTGGGCCGTTTACAACACAACCAATTACCGAAACCGATACAGGCTCAATAATATCTTCAAGGCGCTCTTCTAGCTGGTTCATGGTGCTTACTACATCAAACTCTTGACGAGAACAGCTTGGGCAGGCAATAAAGTTAATACCGCGCGAACGTATGCGCAGCGATTTTAAAATATCAAAACCTACTTTAATTTCTTGAACAGGGTCAGCTGCAAGCGACACTCGCAGTGTATCGCCAATACCTTCGGCAAGTAGCATACCTAAACCTACGGCTGATTTAACCGAGCCTGAGCGCATGCCGCCCGCTTCGGTAATACCTAAATGCAGTGGTTGGTCTATTTCTTTAGCGAGCAAGCGATAGGCGCCTACCGCTAAAAATACGTCTGATGCTTTTACCGATATTTTAAATTGGTCAAAATCAAGGCGGCGTAATATATCTACATGGCGCATTGCTGATTCTAATAAGGCTTCAGGTGTAGGCTCGCCATATTTTTCTTGTAAGTCGCGCTCAAGTGAGCCGCCATTTACACCAATACGAATAGGAATGTTATGCTCGCGAGCTGAATCGACCACAGCTCTTATACGCTCTTCGCTACCTATATTACCTGGGTTTATGCGCAGACAATCTACGCCGTACTTTGCCACTTTTAAGGCTATACGGTAATCAAAGTGAATATCGGCTACTAGCGGAATAGTCACTTGTTCTTTAATACTTTTAAACGCTTCAGCTGCGTCCATAGTCGGTACTGATACACGCACTATGTCGGCACCTGCATCTTGTATTGCCTGAATTTGTGCAACGGTTGCATCAACATCCATGGTGTCGGTGTTGGTCATTGATTGCACAGCAATAGGGGCGCCGTCACCAATAGGGACGTTACCTACATTGATACGGGTGGATTTTCTGCGTTTAATTGGGGATTCTGAAAACATAGCGACTACTCTGCTAGTGGTAATGTAAATTTGGCTAAACGGTTTTTAGGAAATGCAGAAACATCTACAGGTTCGCCGTTTAAAGTAATGTCTACAGCGTCATGCTTACCAAGCACAACTGAAAAAGGAGGCGTTCCGCTTACGGTCATGATGTAGCCTGCTTTTTTAACGCCGAATGCTATTTTTTCGCCTTCGCCATCGTAAATTTCAACCCAACTTTCGCCGTTAAAGTTCATAACAATTGTACTGCTAGCATCTTCTTGGCTTTCGTTGTTAGATGTAATAGGAGCCGTTTCTGTAACGGCTTCTGAGCTTGTTGATGTTTCAAGCGTATCTTTTGATTCTAATAGTGATTCGTCGTTAATTTCGGCTTGTTGCTGTTGCTGTAAAATACTGGGTTGAGCTGCTTGTCGTTCACTCATTATTGAGTTGGCAACGTTTATTTTACTGGTTTGCTCTTCAATGGGGGTGGCGTTTTGCCAAAACCATAAAGCAGATGAGCCAATAACAATCGCTAAAATTAAATAACTAAAAAACATTAAACGGCTGTCGCTTGCTTCTTTTTCTGTTCGGCGCGAAAAGCTTTGCATATTAGCGGGCTTGGTCGGCTCTGGTGGGGCCGGCATCATTGCTAATATAGGTGCGCTATCGACTTTTAATTCACGGCAATAATTTTTTATATAGCCTTTAACAAAAGTGATAGGGCCTAGTAACGCAAATTCATCATTTTCAAGGCGTTTAATTTGAAGTTCAGACAGCTTTAACGGTGCAGCAATAGTTGCGATGCTAACGTTTGCTTGCTCTCTGTGATTTTTTAGTATTTGGCCTACAGTTGGCTGTTCGCTCTGTGTTTGCGTATTTTCTTCATTCATAATGTGTATGAGTCTGGATCCACTAGTAAAAGTCTGTGCCCTGGTTTTAATGCTATATCAGGACTTAATTTATTCCATCGCATTAATTCATCAATTAATACATGCCGCTGGGTAGCTATATCGTAAAGGGAATCACCAGCTTTAATTTCGTAATAAATATTAGGATCGTTTAGGTATATTTTACTTCCATTCATTACCCGATCCGACTCTTTTAAACCATTCCATTGCAGGAGTTTTTGTAGTTTAACATTGTATCGCACCGAAATGCTAAATAGGTTTTCGCCAACAGCAATTACATGAAATGGCACGCGTAAAGGCGATACTTTAGGATTAAGCATTGGAAGCTCAGTTTTTTGCACTGCTTCGTAGCTTTTAAATTCAATATCAGCATTATTTTGATAGTTGCTGTTTTCAAAAACGGTTGTGTTTTTAGTCGCTTCGTAGAATACCACGTCGCTACTGTTTTTTTGATTTGTAACTGCAGGTGCAGAATTACTGTAGTTACTAGTTTGCTGCGAATTAAACTGGCCTGTTTTAGGCGCGCCAAACGAGATTATTGTTACCTCGTCATCGGCTTTAACCGGTTGTTTTGTCGCTATAACTTCTTTTTTAGGTTCTAAAATGGGCTGTGCTTTTTCAGGCGCTGCTACTATAGAATCTGCAGAGTCGTGCTCAGTAGTAAGTGCAAGCATAACAGCCGATGTATCGGTAGGATTGCTTGGTGCGACGACTTTAGGAGCTTCTTCTTTTTGGGTTGTTACTTGTTTTGCTATTACGGTGGCTTCGTCGGCTTGCGTACTTAGCGTATTTGGCAATGCTTGAGCTTGCTCTTCCCTTGCTATAACTGGATTTACATCTTGGTTATTTGCTGTTGCGAGCTTTTTATCTGTTTTTTGCTCGTTGTTTGTTACCAAGCTTGTTGAACCGTCCTCTGGCGAACGTTTCTTTCTAATAACTTTTATTTTTGGTTTTGAACTAACGTGCGTGCCGCTTGCGTCATTTTTTAGTTCTTTTAACTGCGCTTTACGGTATTTTTCTCGCAGTATTTCAAACTCATTAAAACGTGTTCTTTTCTCTTTTAACGCATAGGCTTCGTTGCTGGTAGAGTAAGTTTGCAAAATAGTGTTGGAAATTTTTTCAGCTTCTTCAATTCTGCCCATTCGGTTTTTTACAAGATAGCTAAGCATTAATGCGCGAGAAGATACTCGGCCCGTACTTTCATAGCGTTTTAAAAGTTCACTGGCTTTGTATAAGTCACTTTTTGCGTAATACAGTGCGGCTAAGCTAATTAATGTAGATGTACGCTGAGAGCTGTGATTAAGTGCCTGTTGAAAGTAGCTTTCTGCATTTTCAAAATCATCAAATTCAATAGCACACAAGGCTAAATTTTCGTAGCTTTCGGCAACGCGAATATAACTTGGTACTTCAATAGCTTTTAAAAATTGATCAGTTGCACGATCGTATTCATCAATACCACATAAAAACACACCGTAGTTATTGAGGGTGTTAGGATCGTCTGGCTTGATTTCAAGTGCTTTTTGGTAGGCTTTATCAGCTAGCGGGTTTTCGCCCACTTGTTGGTAGTAATAAGCAAGAGAGTAATGTACTTCAGGTAGGTCAGGAGCAAATGCTGCTGCACGTTCTAAATTGTATTTGGCTTGAGAATTATTACCCGTTTTTAAATACTGTAGGGCTAAAGCAATTCGTGTTCGTGCTGCACCAGTATTATTAACTTTATTTTCGACGACGGGTTTATTACTGCCGTTATAACTACTTTCGCTCACACAGCCACTTAGGGCAAGTGTTGATAGTGTTATAGCAAGTATAGATCGCATTACCTTATCTCTTTATTTTTAGTCCATGTCGCCTATCTTACCTAAAAGCTTTACTCTTGCATCATTTATTTAAAAATAAACAACTTAACAGCCTTATATGGCTTATTCATATAAGGCTGTTACAGATTATGCTTGGTGGATATTAACGGCAATCGCGTTATCGTCACGGATTTTCTTTTTAGCTAAGCGTTTAGTACGGTCAACTACGTCACCGACTAACTGACCGCAAGCTGCGTCAATATCATCACCGCGAGTACGGCGCACAATACAGGTTACACCTGCAGCTTGTAGTACTTTTGAAAAACGGTCGATACGGCTATTACTTGAGCGTGTGTACTCGTTACCCGGGAACGGGTTAAACGGAATAAGGTTTACCTTAGACGGTGTGCCTTTTAACGTTTGTACTAATGCATGCGCTTGGTCAGTGCTGTCGTTAATGCCATTAAGCATAACGTATTCAACAGTTACGTCTTTATTAGCTTTTGAACCGTCGATATAACGACGACACGCCGCTAAAAACTCTTCAATAGGGTACTTTTTATTAACGGGCACTAAAATATCACGCAGTGCGTTATCTGGTGCGTGAAGTGATATAGCCAGTGCTACGTCAATTTTTTCTTTTAGTAAATCAAGAGCTGGTACAACGCCTGAAGTACTTAATGTTACGCGGCGCTTAGATAAACCAAAGCCCCAATCGTCCATCATTAGTTCCATTGCTGGCACTACGTTTTTAAGATTAAGTAAAGGCTCGCCCATACCCATCATTACAACATTAGTCACTGGGCGCTTTTCGCTATGACCATCAAGGCCTATATCTTTAGCTACACGCCAAACTTGGCCAATAATTTCAGATACTTTTAAGTTGCGGTTAAAGCCTTGTTGAGCAGTAGAACAAAAAGTACATTCAAGCGCACAACCCACTTGTGATGATACACATAACGTAGCGCGCTCTTTTTCAGGGATCCAAACAGCTTCTACTTCTTGGCCGCCTTCAAGAATAAGCGCGTACTTAATAGTGCCGTCGCTTGCTTGTTGGCGAACTGTTATTTCTGGCGCTACAATTTCGCACTCAGCTTTAAGCTTTTCTTTAAGCTTTTTATTTACGTTAGTCATTTCGTCGAAGTTATCTACGCCAAAATGATAAATCCATTTCATCACCTGGTCACTACGAAACGGCTTTTCACCGAACGATGCAAATAGCTCGCGCATTGCATCTCGGTTTAAATCTAATAAGTTAATCTTTTTTTGCTCGGTCATGAAACAACCTCAATCGGTGACGGTGGAGATAAAAATTTACGAGGACGAATTGTACACAATTCACTCACTTTAATCATTAAGTAAAATATCAAAAAATGCACTTATGGATACTTTGCGTAATGACTAAAAAAGGGCCCGAAAGCCCTTTTCATTTTGTTAACGAATTCGAATTAACGAGTACGTGAACAAAGCTCTTCGTCAGCGAAGAAGTACGCGATTTCGCGAGCAGCAGATTCAACAGCATCAGAACCGTGAACAGCGTTTTCGTCGATGCTATCAGCGTAGTCTGCACGTAAAGTGCCAGCTAGTGCTTCAGCAGGGTTAGTAGCACCCATGATTTCACGGTTTTTAAGAACAGCGTTTTCGCCTTCAAGAACTGTAACCATTACTGGACCAGATGTCATGAAAGATACTAAAGCGCCAAAGAAAGGACGTTCGCTATGTTCTGCGTAGAAACCTTCAGCTTTCTCTTGTGAAAGGTGAACCATTTTAGCTGCAACGATTTTAAGGCCAGCAGTTTCGAAACGGTTGTAGATAGCGCCAATGTGGTTTTTAGCAACTGCATCAGGTTTTACGATTGAGAAAGTACGCTCTAAAGCCATCTTTATGCTCCAATAATTTTAAGTAAAAGTGTGAATATTAACGGGCGCGAATTATACGCGTTTTAAGTGAAAAATCCTAATTTTATTAAAAACCAGTTTGATTGCTGTTTTATGATCTCGATCAAATTTAAATTATTAGCCATATTTATACTGCTGCGCTTGTGTTTATGTATTTTTCAATAACACCAATTTCACTGGATTAATGCTTAATTTTTCAATCAAATTGGTAAAACTCATGCAACTGGTTTAAACCCAGTTCGATGTATGGAGCGCACATGTTACCCGTTATTTCTTCAATGCCTTTTATTCCTGAATTATTATGCCCCGCAGGCAGTTTAAAAAACATGCGCTACGCGTTTGCTTATGGCGCAGATGCGGTTTATGCGGGGCAGCCTCGTTATAGTTTGCGTGTGCGTAATAATGAGTTTGACCTAGAGACCCTGCAAATAGGCATTAGTGAGGCGCATGCGCAAAATAAAAAGTTTTATGTGGTGTCTAATATTGCGCCGCATAACGCTAAAGTTAAATCGTATCTACGTGATATAAAGCCTGTTATTGCGATGAAGCCCGATGCGCTGATTATGTCAGACCCTGGTTTAATTATGCTTGTTCGTGAAAAATGGCCTGCCATGCCAATCCACTTATCAGTACAGGCAAATGCGGTAAATTACGCGAGTGTACAATTTTGGGCAAAGCAGGGAATTGAACGGGTTATTTTATCAAGAGAGCTGTCGCTCGAAGAAATAACCGAAATACGTACACTCTGCCCAGACACCGAACTTGAAGTATTTGTACATGGCGCACTGTGTATGGCGTATTCGGGGCGTTGCTTGCTCTCTGGTTACATAAATAAGCGCGATCCAAATCAAGGCACGTGTACTAATGCATGTCGCTGGGATTACGATGTAAAACCTGGTGTTGAGAACGAAAATGGCGAAATGGTACATAAAATTGACCCCAAACAGGTGATTCCTACACTGGGTGAAGGCGCGCCAAGCAACGATGTATTTATTCTAGAGGAACAAGGTCGCCCTGGTGAGTATATGCCTGCGTTTGAGGATGAACACGGCACGTATATTATGAATTCCAAAGATTTACGCGCTGTGCAATACGTAGAGCAGTTAACAAAAATGGGGGTACATAGTTTAAAAATAGAAGGGCGTACTAAGTCATTTTATTATGTGGCGCGCACTGCACAAGTTTATCGTAAAGCAATAGACGATGCGGCTTCGGGTAAACCATTTGATACTAGCTTATTTAAAACATTAGAAAACTTGGCGCATCGTGGTTATACCGAAGGCTTTTTAAAACGCCATGCTCACCAAGATTATCAAAACTATGAATACGGTCACTCTGTATCAACTAAACAGCAATTTGTGGGTGAAGTACTTGGGCGCTGCGAAAATGGATTAGTTGAAATAGACGTTAAAAATAAATTTTGTACTGGTCACTCTTTAGAGCTTATGACACCACAAGGCAACATTACTTTTACGCTTGAATATATGGAAAACAAAAGAGGTGAAAGTATTAGCGATGCTAAAGGTTCTGGTCACATTGTAAAAATCCCGCTAGATAAGGGCATTAACTTAGATCACGCTATTTTAATGCGTAATCTAGACGCGCACCAAGATACCCGTAATCCGTTCAAAAAGGTCAGTTAGGACCCACTCTAGTAACTGCTCAAAGCTATTTTATTAAATAGAGTGACGCTGAGCAGTTATATCTTCATCTGCTATTTTTTAGATACCATTTATGGAATTTATCTTATCATTAATGCTTATTTATAAAATTTTAAAAGCGAATATAATGGATATTCGTACTTAACACGTGTTGTTAAATCGCTCCTCACTTTTACCCCATTACTTTTTAAAGGAATCATTTTTGTATGTGGATAATTTTTGCATTACTCGCAACCGTTTTTTTTGGTGCTCGAGGAGTGTTGTATCAATGGACGTCGCAGAAAAAAATTAACCGTAACTTACTATTATTCGGTGTATTTTTTGTAGGATTTGTTATTAGTGCGCTAGGTACAGTGGTATTTGAACATACATGGTATGGCTGGGCAGACATTACGGTTGGGCTAGCGTTAGGTTTTGGCTCTTTTGCTGCTAATGGCTTGTTGCATAAGGGGTTTTCTGTTGGTAAAGCGTCTTTAATTAGTATTTTATCGGGATTGACGCCTTTGTTTGTCCTTTTATTTGCTTTTTTATTGTGGCAGGAGACCTTAACAACAATTCAATTAATTGGCTTTTTCATTATTTTTGGTGGCCTTTATATCATTCGTTATTCAAGCGATATTTCGTTGAACAACCTACAAGGTGCGCAATGGGGATTACTCGCTGCACTTGCCTTTGCATTTAATGATTTAATGGGTAAGCAATCAACACTTCTTGAGGCCGATACGTTTGCAACGCTAACGTCTATGTTTGGTTTTGGTAGTTTTCTTTTTGCTGTTAGTTGGTTAGTAAAGCGTAAAAAAATGCTAGCAGAGCAAGGCACTTCTCAAGGGTATTGGTCTGCGAGTAAAACATTTTCATGCGGGTTACTGATTGGATTAACAAACGTGGCAGGTATGGTGGCAATAATATCGGCTTTTGCAATTGGTAATACAGGGCTCGTTTCGGCAATTTCAGGGATGAACATTTTAATTATTTTATTGTACTCACGCATCATCCTAAAAGAGTCTTTTACACGCCAAGAAGTGATAGGATTAGCAACAGCATTTTTAGGTGTAATTGTACTTAGGCTTAGTTTTTAAACGTTTAAAGCTTTCTTTTTAAAAGCATACATTGCTACTTTTCGTTGAAGTGTTGCAATGTATGCTCTATTAATAGTCGTACCCGATAAGGTACTTGTTTTCTGTCGCGATAAAGCATAGAAAATGGCTGCCCTTCACTTTGCCAGTCAGGAAGAATACGTTTAAGCTTTGTGGCTTTAATAAGAGGCAATGCTATATAATCAGGAATGTAGCTAATGCCCACACCAGACTCAACGGCTTGTTTCATCATTTGAATTTCATCAACTTCTAACCGGACATGCGTGTTTGGATTAAAATTGTATTCTTCACTCGTTTGCTGATTTTTTAATTGCCACGGAACTAACCCAACGCACGTAACTTTTGGGTGTTCTTCTAATTGCTCCGGATGAGTGATGGGATGATGAGCATAATTTTGGTGAGCACATAGCAGGTTATGAGTAAGCTTAAGTTCTCTAATAACCCAGTTATCAATGGCTGGGTTTCTTACTCTAAACGCGATATCAATCCCTTCTTTTTCAATATCAATAAGATTATTTGAAAAGCGTAAATCTAATTGAATATCGGGATATTGCAGTAAAAATTCACAAAAAATAGCACTTAAAAAGTGTTTACCCATGTAAATGGGTGCAGAGATCCTAATTTTTCCTTTAGGTTGGTCTTTCTCATCACAAAGAGCTTGCTCAATACACTCTACTTCGTCAAATAACTTGCGATAGCGGTCGTAATATAATTCGCCAGTATGCGTAAGTGTTACCCGATGAGCATCTCGATTTAGTAACGTTAATTGCAGAGCTTGCTCTAATAAACGTATTCTACGGCTTAAAGTTGATAGTGACATACCAAGGTTTATGGATGCTTTTTTAAAGCTACCTAGTTTTACTATGGTGCAAAAGTAACGTAAATCATCAAGAGAATAACTAGCTGCCATTAGAACTACTTTATTATTTAGGAGGTAGACAATAGACAATATTAACAGCGGCACTTTAAAATTTCATTAGAGATTAAGGGGGAAGAACTGAAGTTAGGCAATAAAATTTTATATAACTTTGATTTCATAACTCTGCAATAAAGGCACTGGTAAACAACGTAACTCTATCTGTTCAGCTAAATAAATTAAAAGTAGTTTTAAGTCATATTTGCTAAAGCGATTGAAAATAGACTTAAAATAGTGATTTACATCGAGTGCTTTATATAAATTCGCTTAATTAAGTGAATTTATACGTCGTCTTTTTTGATGAATCCCTAAAGAATAATGAGAGGCTCTACAAAAGTAGAGCCTCATTTTTATAATTTAGAAACGATAACTTGCACCTAAATAAACAGTACGGCCATTAACCGTCGTATTGTACAAACGATCATTGGAGTCTGAATACTGCTCTTCTCGTTCATTAGTCAAATTACTTGCTTCTATAGTGAGCTTTAGCTTTTCATTAACCTGATAAAATGCTGATGCATCTATGTATGTACTGGCATGAAAACCATTTTCGTCTTCATCGCCGTTACCGGCTTGTACCGATGCAATATAGTCACTTCTATAAGCTGCTGCAACGCGTGCGCCCCATGAATCAGAATCGTAATATACTGTAAAGTTACCCGAATGCTCTGACAGGCCAGGGAATGATTTATACTGATCAATACCTGAATTACCTACATTACGGTACAGTGCTTCACCATCAGCAAATGTATAATTAGCAATAACACCTAAGTTATTAAACGGGGCAGGTAAGAAGTCTAGGTCTCGTTGAAAAGCGAGTTCCCAGCCACTAATATCACTTTCATCTAAGTTTTGAGGCTGAATAACAGTAAAAACAGTATTTGCTGTTTGCGGATTACCGCTTTCGTCTACGTCGCCTAAAAAGCTAAGAGGATATCCGGTTTGGCTGTATGGGATATCATATGTTTCGGTGATAATGAAGTTATCGATAGATTTATGAAAGTAACTTACGGCCGCATACCCAATGTTTTCAAAATAGTACTCGACTGAAAAGTCGAAGTTAACTGATTCGTAGGGTTTAAGGTTTGGGTTTCCTGAGCTGATACTAAGGCCATTGGTTGATGTGGCATCATTTTGAACAACGCCTGTTGGCACTAATGCACCGAGCGAAGGGCGGGTGAGATTTTCGCCATAGCTTGCACGAAGTACTAAACTGTTATTACTATCCCAAACTAAATTTATAGCAGGCAAAAGTCCTGAGTAGGTGTTTTCAACATCAACTACTTCTCCATTTATTAAACCTACGGCGTTGGTTTTAGTATCGTAATGGCGTACACCAGCATTACCCATTAAATAACCTGAGCCCAATTCCCATTCAGCTTCGTATTGCAAATAAGCCCCAAAGGTTTTTTCTTGTACGTTATCGGTAAAATCAGGATTATCTAAATTAGGATCGATATTCATACTTGCTAGGGTGCCTAGTACATCGACACTTACCCATTGCTGTTTATTGTGCGCGGTATTTGTAAATGTCAGGCTTGGATCTACCGTGTCATCCAGTACGCCATTTTCCCAATCGCTGCGGTTAACGTTATCAGATTTAGTTTCACCGTTTTCACTTTCAAACTTTTTATTAGATACACCGAACTTTATATTTGAAGTATTGTTAAGCGTGTAATTAAAATCTAATTTTATAGAATCAAATGTATTGGTGATTTCTTCTTCAGATATATCAATTTCGTGATAGCGGAACAAACTACTGTCAGTAGGATCAAACCCGTATGTATTTTCCCCATAATAAGCATCCTTGCGATAATCAATAGTTTCATCGCCAAATGTTTCTAGGTAAACTTTAACACTGCCTGTATTGAACTTGGTTTGTGAACGCCCGACTAAGGCGGTCATATTTAAATCTTCTGTAATTTGCCAATCGCTATTTAATACAAACTGACTAATTTGAGTATCAGCATATTGGCTACGACTTTCTGAATGAATAGCGGCGTCTTCGTATACCGAATAAATAGCGTCGTTATTTTCATTTATTTCAAGAGTTGTTAGCTTTGAGCATATTTGCTCGTTGTTATAAGCCGGTCCAGTACAACCAATAGCTGTTGAACTAGAACCTCTATTTTGTAAGTGGTATTCACTGCGGTCATTATTCAGTTCACCATATAGAGCGTCAAAACTAAATTCAAGGTTATTACTTGGGCGATACTGCAGGGCAAGTGTTGTCCCTATGCGCTCCTGTTGGTTTTCAAATAACGAATAACGGCTACCACGTGAAAAGCTCACTTCTTCGTTGTTAATTTTGTCTTGTAACTCATCTGATAGCTCGGATATATCTGAGCCTGAAGCATTTTTTTTGCGCCAGCGATATGTATTGTAACCTTGCTCATTTACATCACGTTTGCTGTATGCAATTGAAAATAATGCGCCAAATTTATCATCCCAAGTATCTGAGATCAGAGCTGCAAAACGTGGACTAACATCATCAGTTTGTGAATTGTCACCAAGTTGACCTGATATTGCAGTATTAAACCCATCAAAATCAAATGGTTTTGCTGTATGAAGTCCAACAGTTCCACCTATACCACCTTCATCCATTTCGGCTGAGAAGGATTTTTTCACATCAACGCGCTGAAATAACTCAGAAGCAAATATGTTAAAATCAAAAGCGCGTGATCTGCTTACTGAGCCTCGGCTATCCATTGCCGAAGAAGACGTACCCAAAGCCTCCATACCGTTAAGTTGTACTTGTGTAAAATTTGGACCTAAGCCTCGTAACGAAATTTGTCGGCCTTCGCCGCCTTCTCGAGTTATGGCAATGCCAGGTACACGTTGTAGTGAGTCTGCTAGATTTAGATCGGGAAAATCTGCAATATCTTCAGCCACAATAGAATCTTGTGCGCCCACAGCATTTCTTTTTAAATCTTTTGCTTTTAACAAACTGTTGCGATAACCCTGTACAACAATTTCTTCTACTTCTGTTTGAGCTGATTGTTCTGCATACACATAATTAGACGCGCCTAATGAGCTCATTATAGCCGTTGCTAAAAGCGTACGAGATGGTTTGTTTAACATGATGCTTCCTTGGTTTTTAATTTAAAGTTGATTATTAATAAAAGGGCTCGTGCGTACTAAATGACCGTCGTCAAATTGCACCACATAGTTAAAGCGCGCCTGTTGTGGCGAGCCGGGTATAAAATCGGTTGAAATTACTTGTGCGCCGCTATTTTTTGCGGCATTAAATTGGATTGTTCGCTGAGAATTAGTGGCACTTAAATTTGCATCTGCGCGGGTACGCACCATGTAACCTTTAAGTACAAGTTGCTGAATTTTATAAAAGTCGCGTGTAGGGTTGTTTACAATCATAAAAGCAGCTTCGGGCTGGTTTTCATCATAATTGGCAAACATGCTTGCCCCTTTTAACGAAGGCCTATTTTGTTTATAAAGTGCCGATTGCTGTGTATTGCCATCAAATAAGAATATGAATTTACCTGCCAAGGCGCGTGTACTTGGCCACCCAAACCTAACGACTGTTTGGTTTAAAGATAACGGTATTTTACGTAAGTTATCGGGCGTGAATAATGAGTTAGGTAACGACTTTAGAATTACTTCATCGAGTAAATAATAATCGTTCGGTGTAAATTTAAGTGGATTATTGCCCAGAACTACATCTGATCGCGTTTCTTTTACATTGAGCATTACAACAATAGGAAAGTGCTGCGGGTTTGCCTCTGACCATGTTTTGAGTGTATTCAAACATCCACTGAGCAATACACAATGGCTTTGCACATCAATATCGGGAATGTGCATTACTTTAAATCCAGGAGTAGCTAATTGCTTTTTTTCTAACTCATTAAATAAAGGAGTCGTTGCAAAAGTATTAGCCCAAGGTTTTATGTATAAATCACCATTAGGGTCTTTTAAAACGTCAATTTCTAAATGGCGAACACCGCTATTTAACTGTTTAATCATGGGAGAATGACCGTAATCAATACGGGCCATTAGTTTAGGATTTAGAGTATTTAATTTATTATTAACGCCTACGTTTAATGTTTTTTTATAGCTGTTATGTGAGCCAATCATTTGAAAGGTATTTAATGGCATAGCGTTAATGCTAGTTACATAATCTGCAAAAATAATAAAAATAAAAAGTGGCATACCACGTCTCAAT
The DNA here is from genome assembly GCF_015864815.1 of Pseudoalteromonas sp. NZS100. Classification (NCBI taxonomy): domain Bacteria; kingdom Pseudomonadati; phylum Pseudomonadota; class Gammaproteobacteria; order Alteromonadales; family Pseudoalteromonadaceae; genus Pseudoalteromonas; species Pseudoalteromonas sp. NZS100. Next base: position 13,669 of record NZ_JADYWM010000028.1, on the reverse strand, counting down.
TGTTGAGTTTGCTATCTAAGAGCGGGCATTCATAAATTAGGGGACACAAAAATATGCATTTAATAAAAGTTTCATAATTGAAAAGCATGTTTATAAAATTTTATGTCCCCTTTTATCCATTACCGCGCTCTAAATAATAAGTTGAGTGAAAACTGGATAAAGCCATCATGATTAGAGTCAAAGCACCATGGTTAGCACTATGGATTGGGTTATGTATTACATTTAAAGTGAGTGCTATTGAGTACTACGAGGTTAAAAGTGCAGTGAAGGTGGAGGCGGTTAAAGTTGCATTTTTAGCTGATATTCATCTACATGATATTTTTGCTAATTTACATAATACAGACAATATAGACTTACCAAAGGATGTAGGGTCAAAGCAACCATTACTGGTGCGCAGTATGTATGCGCAGCTTCACTCAACGCGACTTTTCAATGAAAATTATTTTGTTTTTTTACATGTATTAGATGAGCTAGTAGAAAAAGAGATTAAGTTAGTCATCCTACCAGGCGATTTTACTGATGATGGCCAACCTATTAATGTTCGGGCACTAGCACGTATTTTAGACCATTATGAAAAAACATATGGGATGCGTTTTTTTGCGATTCCAGGCAATCATGACCCCGTCAAGCCATTTACAACTGTGGCAGGTAAAGCTGACTTCTTAACGGCTCAAGGTAAAGAGTTTGGCGTTTATAGTTATCAACATGAAAAGTGTATGACTAGGCAATCTGTATGTGATGATGGTTTAAAAAACTGGGGTTACACTGAAATATTAAGCACACTCAGTAACTTTGGATTTAGCAAACATAAAAGTGACGTGCTATATGAAACACCTTATAAAAACCGAGAATTTATATGGTGTGACCCTAATGATGTTAATCATTGTATAACTATGCCAGATGCGAGCTACTTAGTTGAGCCCATAAAAGGTGTTTGGTTAATGGCAATAGATGCTAATGTGTATGCACCACAATGGCAAAATTCGCCACTCACTTTTAAGGGTTCGTCTAGTGCCGGCTATAATGCTTTAATTGATGCAAAGCCTTTACTGTTAAAGTGGATAAAAACGGTTGTAAAAAGGTCAAAAGAGCAAAACAAAACACTGATCGCATTTAGCCACTTTCCAATGGGAGAGTTTTACGATAATGCGAATGATGAATTACATAAAGTGTTTAGTCGTGGCCATTTTTCCCTACCTAGAGTGCCTACACCCCGTACGACACAAATACTTGCAGATACAGGATTAACACTACATTTTGCAGGACATATGCATCTTAATGATACGGCGCTGGTAACAAGTAATCGAGACTCTCAGTTAGTTAATGTACAAGTGCCAAGTTTAGCTGCTTATAAAGCTGCATATAAGATTGCAGAGCTAAACTTAGTAAAGCACACCGCATTGGTAAGTACTCATACATTAGACGATGTTCCTGGTTTCAATGATTTATTTGGTTTATATGAAAAGGAATGGGTATATCGTGAACAACATAATCTTAGTAATTTTGACCGTACTATTTTGAGCTCAGAAAGTTATGGTGATTTTACTAAACAGCATTTATTTGGACTTATTAGTCAGCGTTTTTTAAAACGCGATTGGCCAAAAAGTTTAGTGGCATGGCTAAACGATAATCATCATTTAGCTGATTGGTTAACAGATATGCAGTGTTTAAATAAAGTCTCGCCTAATTTGCTAATTCAACTTAAAGCTGTATCTACAAAAGAATGGCTTCGAGATTTTTATTTATTAAGAAATGGTGATGTAACTGCAGATATAACACCTCAAAAGCGTATTACTTATCAACAGCTAAATGAGTTTTTAGCTCAATCGACTTGTAAAACAGATACGCAAACACAGCAGTACTTGGCTTTGTTAATAAAAATAATGGCAAAATTTAGTAAGCATACCCAAGGTGAGAATTTTAGCGTTGATTTGAAAACGGGGGAGATTATCTAATACTGATAACTCAACCCCAAGTAATAAGTGCGACCACTTGTGGTTGAGTTATAGGCTCTTAGTGTTGAGTTACTGTATTGTCGCTCTTGTTCATTGCTGAGATTAAATGCGCTAAATTTAAGTTTCCAATGATTAGAAAAATAATAATTTAGGTTTGCATCCCAATAAACAGTCGGCATAAACCCTGTTTCGTTTTCATCGAGCAAAAGACTGCCTGCCCGAACTAAATATTTATCTCTAAAAATAGCGCCTAGTTTAAAATTGAACTTAGGGTGATCGTAAAAGATCATACTTGAGGCGGTTATTTTAGATAAAAAAGGTAGGTTTTTTTTAAATAAAGCTGAGCCATTATTTGAGTCGTAATACGTGACTTTGCCTTTATTGTAAGTTGTTTGTAGGTTGATACCCCAGTCAGAATTATGTATTAAATAATTTAAACTTATTTCCGCTCCCCACTGATAAGCTGATTCTGCATTACTTAGCCAAAGGTTATTAATATCGGGGGTTGTAGACTCTGAAGTTTTTGATAAGGGGACTTGCGTTGTAACTATGTAATCATCCAAATCTTTATAAAAGAGTGATATATTAAACGTACTACGACTACTAAAATCTGCCTCTAAAGAAATATCGGTATTATAAGATAAGTAAGGTTTTAGATTTGAGTTAAATGTATATTTTGTATTATTTGGGGTATCGTTTGAACCATCAAAACTTAGTGAGTTCAGTAATGGTTTTGAATAGTTTTTAGAAAGTCCTACACGTAATCGCCAATGATCGTTTATAAAATATGAGCCATTAAACGTTGGCAGCCATAAATTATACAAAATAGGAGAGTGGGGCGCTTGAGTGTGAGATGTTATGGATTCTGCTTGGTAACGCACACCTATATGGGCCTCCCATTTTTCCTGCTCTGTGCTTATTAAAGTATAAGCTCCTCTGCTATATTCTTGTATATGCTCGGCTTCAGTGGTGATTGATGAACTATTATTTTGTATGTTGAATGGGTCGATGCCATAAAGTTTAAGTGCTTCATTGGTGTTTATTTTTAACCATTGTAGGCTTTTATGTGCATGTTGCGATGAAACATACGACGCAGGAAGGTCAGTTAATTGTTGTGGTGTATTAGTTAATTCATTTAAAAAAATATCGTTTTGCTGTGCGTTATACATTTTATTTTCAAACAGAGTCCAATCAGCTCCAAATTGAAGGGTGATTAAACTATTAATGTCATATTGAAAATCTAATTTTGCGAAGGTGTACTCACTATTTGAATTGTATTGTTCTATATCACCATGATGCATTTGCCACATTGTAGGATTTTTTAAATTTTCACTGTAGTTAATATCTGCATAAAATGGAGTTTTACGATAATCAATCGTAACGTCACTTATGCCTTGGGTATAAATCTTATTGCTGTAAGGAATGTCATACTTTGATTGTTCTTTTCCTAATATGGCGCTTACTTTCCAATTTGTATTCACTTGTTGCGTAAGTGATAGCACACCTTGCTGATATGCCGTATTTATTTCTTGGGTTCTACTTTCGGTTGCGACTCGTGCATTTTCGTAACGTGCATACACTAGCTCATTATTTTCATTCGTTTGAATGTCTGTAATTGTTGTTAGCCCTTTAATTATAGGCGTAGACTGCTCCCCTCTAGGGTATAAATGATATTCATGCCTATCCCCTTTTAAAAACCCTGAGAGCATATCAAAATCAAAATGGGTGGTTTCATTTTTATACTCTACAGATAGATTTGCCCCAAATCGCTGCTGTGTAGCTTGCCATACCGAGTACCGATTACCACGAGGAACTATATAATCGCCTTGAGTCAAATGCAGTGCTTGTGATTGGGTTAAAGCCGATAGGTCAGCCCCATCTATTGCAATATTACGCCAGCGAAATGTATTAGCACCTTGCTCTAACGACTCTCTGGTTGTGTATGCAACGCTTGCAAGTACCCCCCAATTATTCCACGTGTTAGAAATTAAGCTTGAATAGCGTTTTGCGCCTGTACCCACATAGTCGTTGTAGCCAACTTCTGGGGTAATAATAAATTTAAACCCCTCATTATCTAAAGGGTTTATAGTTTGTAATGCCATTGTTCCAGATATTCCACCTGCAATTTTATCGGCGGAATATGCTTTAATTACATGGATTTGTTTAAAAAGTTCGGCAGGTAAAATATTGAAATCGAAAGAACGATCGCGCTGTTTTTGTACTCGACTATCCATAGGTGAATCATTATTTGCTAACACAGGCATACCGTTGAGTGTCACCAAACTAAAATCAGGATAGTTACCTCGTATTGAAACTTGGCGACCTTCGCCTGCTTCGCGAGTAATTGCTACGCCAGGAATATACTGTAAGGCCTCGGCTAAGTTAGTATTGGGAATATCGGTAATATCTTGTGCTGAAATTGCTTCACTAATCGTTTTATTATTGTGTTTTAAATTTCGTGAGCTAGCTAATGAATAGCGAATACCCTTTACTGTTATTTCTTCAAGTATTTCGTTATTGGTTGTTATTTTTTTTTGAAAAATAACAAAACCCTTGTCTTGAATTTTATATGTTAACTCGCTGCCTCTTAATAAAAAATCTAGTGCTTGAGCAAGTGTATGATCGCCCACTAAGGTGGACGTAGTTTTGTCGTTGATAAGTGAAGGGTTACTACTAAAAGAGACTGCATATGCATTTGCTACCTCTCTTAAACTATCACTGAGAGAACCCGCTGGTATATAAATAAAGGTATTTATATTTTTTGCCGCACTAGGCAACGTTGTTAAACAACTAGCACCGATAAAAAAGTACACTAAAATACTTTTATTTAATGTACGTACCTGTTTTAGCATAATCATTTAATCAAAGTAATACAGTCATATTTTTTACTCATTTAAGGTAACGTTAAATGAAGTACGTTGTTCTTCTTATCTACTTTCCAGTTATAAGTTGATGCAATGAGCATAAGGCTTTGTTGTGGCGTTTCGAGATTAAATCGTCCGCTAATTAGTGTATTATTTAGTGTGTTATCCACTTTAATTACCGTAGGGCTGTAACGCTGCAATTGTTTAATAACACTGGTTAGAGGTTCTTTTTCTGCATCAATCCAACCCATTCGCCAAGCAGGGAGTTGTGCTAACTGCTGGCTATAATCTACAGTTATATGGCCATTTTTTATAACAGCTTGTTGAGAGGGAGTTAATATCACTTTATCTAAAGCCGAGACTTCTACTTTGCCTTCGTACACAGTTACCACTACTTCATCTTTATTGCGCTCTACATCAAAAGAAGTACCCAGTACTTTAATGCTTGCTTGTCCTGAATTTATTATAAATGGCCGTGTTTTATCTTTGGCTACATCAAAAAAAACCTGTCCTTTTTTTAATTCGATTTGCCTTGAGTGTGGTAGCAAGTGCGCAGTTAACTCACTATCTGCATTTAAGTGCAAATATGAACCGTCATCTAATAACTGCGATACACGTTTACCTAAATGTGCTTCTAAAAGCTGAGGCAGGCTAGATTTAACTGCGGTTTTTGCAATCGGTGTTGGTGTAAATGTCTGTTGAGATATAGCAAGCCAGTACACTGCAAAAGCAATAGCGCTAAAACTAGCTGCTAAGGCGAGCATAGGGAAAGTTCTAGAGCGTTTAGCATTAGGCGTAATTATTGGAGTCGGTAAACTATATTGTTTAGTGTAAATGTGTAAAGCCTGTTTAACAGCAGGATCGCCAAATACATTAGCTATTTTTTCAAATGCATTCTTATTTTCTGTGCATTTTAACCAAAGCGATAGTTCTTCACGGTCATGATCATTTAAATCATTAATCCGATCTACCCAATCTGCTGCCTGTTCTAAGCGTTGTTCGTTCATTAAAAAACCTAACCTGCGTTGATTAAATATAAAGAGCGTAAAAGTGTAATAAAGGGGACATTTTTATTGATTTTTTTCTATGTGAAGCGTTATTTGTATCATTGCGCGCGTAATATGTTTTTTTACAGATTCTTGGCTCATATTTAACTGCAGACTAATTTCTTCGCGACTTAATCCGTCAATACGTCGAAGCTTAAATACTTTTCTTCTTAAAGGTGGTAACTCTTCCAACGCACTTTTAACAAGCTCGAGCTTTTGCTCTGTAATAGACTGCGCTTCTGGATCGCTATTATCATTTGTAAAAAGCTCAATATCTTCTGCATTATTTGGTTGGCTTTTATTTTTTTGCCAATCACTATACATAACAGACTTTGTGACTTGATTTATATACGCCTGAAAGTTTTCAATTTCTAATGTGTCATTTCTATTTAATGTTCTTAGTAGAGCTTCTTGCACAAGATCGTCTACGTCATCTGTATTATTGGTTCGACGACTAATGAATTTACGAATATGGCTGATAACGTTTTTTACATCGCTTTGTTCAGAAAAAATATTTAAATTCGATGGCAGGGGGCTTTTAAAAGTCTTCATTACTCAGTCTAGAATTTTATTTTAAATAAATACTAAGTGAATAATATGACCAATTGATTACAGCCAGGTTGATAGCGATTAAGTAAATTGAAGTGATGACACTAAGAATAAAGTATCATTGAGATCATCTTAACGTTTTAAATAGGGTTTAATTTTAGGCATAGAGTATTTGCGAAAATAACACTTTGAAAAAGGCTAAATTCTTGGAGGTACTATATTCACTTGTTATCCTTATTTGAATGTTTTTTTGACGGGATTAGCATATAAGTAGAGGGCCTAAGCGCTTTTTGGCAGGTCAGCTAATTTTATATTAATTAAACAAATAACTTAGGAAAGTTAAAATAATAATATCAAACTTAGTAAAAGTGCGGATATTTTTATTGATTGAGATCAACAAAGCAACAGAGAAAAATAGGCATAATTCGTGGCTGCAATTTACACCTAAAAATAAAATGGTGTGTTACGAATGTGTGCTACGATTTAAAGAAAAATAAAGGTTTTTTATTGAACTGGACTTGTATCAAAAGTAGTCAAAAAACATTTGGTTTAACTCTATCTTTATGTTTTATAATGATTTTAATTGAAAAGGCTAAAAAGTGGCTCTACTCATAAATAGTAAATGCATTAACTGCGATATGTGCGATCCGGAATGCCCTAATGGGGCTATTTATATGGGCGCTAAAATATACCAAATAGATGCAAACAAATGTACAGAGTGTGTAGGGCATTATGATAAACCTACTTGCGTAAGTGTTTGCCCTATTGACTGCATAAAGCCCGATCCGAATAAGCGTGAAACTTTGGACGAACTAGCAGAGAAATTTGTGCGGGTAACTGGCAAATAACTCGTCAGGTATTTTGCTAAGCAGCTTTTAATTTAGGCTAAAAACACTACTTACATTACTTATTTAGGTTGTAGCTAAGGTCCTCTGTCATGCATTTTTAGTTTCAATCAAATCTTATTACCTTCATTAATTATCAACTTTATTGTGTTACCTTAAGGCTTTATAAACTCAAGTATTAATCTAAGTTTTAGATTGCATTCTATAGGAGTCTATTTTGGATATAGGTATTAACGCTATTCAGGCTGTATCTTCAAAACAAGCCATATTTATTAATGATGAGTGCCGAGTATTTGTAATTGGCGATCTTGATGGTGATTTACCGGCCTTAAAAAACGCACTTAATAACGTAAATTTTAACTCTGAAAGAGATACTTTGTTTTGCCTAGGCGATTTTGTTGATCGCGGGGATAAAACATATGACTTATTTACATACTTACAAGCCATTAGGGCATGTATGATATTAGGTAATCATGAGCATTTAATGTTGGAATCATTATTAAGTAATGATAAAGCGGCTTTTAAATTATGGACTGACAATGGTGGCAATTGGCATAAGTCGGTATCAAGTGAAAAGCTCAGTGTCATGTGCGATGAGTTACTAACTAAACCGCTTTCAATAGTACTAGAGTATCGTGGTTATACAATAGGGTTGTCTCATACATTTGCACAATCGTGGGATTGGGAAAATTACCCTGATGATAAATCGCTAATCGTGCAATCTTTATTGTGGGATCGCGAAGTAGTTAAACAAAATAAGGTAGTTAAAAGTCATGGAGTCGACTTTTCAATACATGGACACAACTCAACTAAAGCGCCTTTTTGGGTTGGTAATAGTTATCATATAGATACAAATTATTATGGTGGAAAGCCGACATTACTTGAGCTTTCAGAGGTTATTGCTACGCTTGGTTAACCAAGCGCTATTTAGCAATTGTTACTTCTTTCAAATATCATCCGGCAGTTTTGCTTTTTAAAGTATAAACTGCTGACTACCACATCTAATTATCCCCTTCGTTTTTTTGTATACACTTTATGATGATTTGTGCACTGTAATTATTTTATGAAGCCTATAAACTATTTATCAGCAACCAAAGTGAGATGGCCTATGAATAAAGTACATTTTAGTAATATCACAGATTTTTACAGCGCGCTTGGAAAACCTGCGCCGGAGCATCCGCTTTTTGCCATTTCAACAACAGACAGTTCATCACAAAACAATTACCAAGCATGTTTAAATACTCAAAGTGTTATTAGCACCGATTTTTATGCTATTTCTCTAAAAAAGGTGACTGCAGGAGAGATTGTATATGGGCAAACTAAATATGATTGTAGTAGCGGTACATTATTGTTTTTTTCTCCACAGCAAACATTTTATAGCAATGGTGTAACTGTTGAGTCTCAAGGGAAAACAATTGTATTTCATGAGGATTTTATTCGTGGCCATGCACTAAGTACTGCACTCAAAAAGGCTTCTTTTTTTGGTTATGCCGTTAATGAAGCACTTCATCTTTCGCCAAAAGAGCAACGTTTAATTGCCAATGTAATTGCGAATATAGAAAGCGAATCAAAGCTCAGCTACGACGAATTTAGCCGTGACATTCTTTTAGCACACATCAATGTTTTGCTTAACTATGCAGAACGGTTTTATCGTCGACAGTTTTTATTGCGAAAAGAATCCCATAGCGCAATTGTTGATTCGTTTTTGGAAAAATTTGATGAGCTATTAGTGCTCAATAACAACAATGAAATTCCGAGTGTTAATACCCTTGCTGACTCACTAAATATGACTAGTCGCTATTTAACAGATGCATTAAAAATAGAAACCGGACAAACCGCACAACAAGTCATTCATAATCATTTAATTGATAAAGCAAAAAATAGCTTATTAGAAAGTAGCGACTCTGTTGCAAGTATTGCTTATGCATTAGGTTTCGCGTACCCGCAATACTTTGCCCGATTATTTAAAAACAAAGTAGGTCTAACGCCCTCACAGTACCGTGCTAGTCAGCACTAACTTAGTAGCAGGAAACAAGATGAAAAAAGTAGCAATTGTAACCGGTACATCGACTGGTTTAGGTATTAGCATTGTCGTAAAACTAGCACAACAAGGTTATTTTGTTGTGGCAACTATGCGTAATTTAGATAAAAAAGGTGCACTTGAAGTCGCTCTTCAAAACGCGAATGTGCAAGCTGAAATAAAGTATTTAGATGTGCAAAATACACTAAGTATTGAGCAATGTATTACTGACGTTATAGATGAACAAGGACAAATAGATTTACTCGTAAATAATGCAGGGGCAGGGTATATAAGAACAACCGAACAAACTACAGAGCAAGACATTCAGTGGGTAATGGATGTAAACTTTTTAGGAGTAGTACGCTGTACAAAAGCTGTTTTGCCGCATATGCGTAAAGCACGCCAAGGGCATATTGTGAATATATCGTCAGTAGGCGGTCTTGTCGGTCAACCTTTTAATGAAATTTACTGCGCAGCTAAGTTCGCACTTGAAGGTTATGTTGAATCGGTAGCAACTTATATAACACCAGCATTTAATATCAATTTTACCAATGTAGAGCCTGGTGGTATTAGCTCTGAATTTGCAAATAATGCGTTAGCACAGTTTCAGCAAACTGGTGGCATTGTAGATGATGAATATAAACCAATATTAGAGCAGTACATTGCGAGTGCTCAAGGTCGCTCTGCTGACGTATTTCAAACAGTAGACGAAGTAGCTAATGTGGTTATGGAATGTGTAAATAGTGAAGAACCACCAATAAGAGCGCGTACATCAATTTGGGCAAATGAGTTCTGTGAACTTAAAACGCAAGCAGATCCTACTGGTAAACTTCAGCAGCAAAAAGTGATTTCATGGTGATTTGAATAATTTGTTTTTAAGCTATAAATATTTAAATTCAACAAAGCCTCTCTTAGCTTGTTAATTAAGAGTGGTTTTGATGTGTGGGTTGGATTTTAAGTTTCATCCAATAGGTACCAATACAGTTATATGAGGCGTTTATTTAGTTTTAATATTGATGATTAACAAACGGTTAAGTTTGGCTGTGTAGAATTGGGAACAATTTTTGCCATTTCGTAAATAATTTACGTAAAAGGACTAACTTCTCGCTTTAGGTTTTATATAAGCAGATTTAAATGGAACAGCCTCTCACATGATAGTAGCAAGCATATACCCTTTCTCTTTTTCAACGTTTTGTAAGTCGTCACTTTATGTATCAATTTTTTCTGCTTTGGGTTCTACGTGTGCTTTTGCAGCGCAAGAAAACTCGCAGCACGCAAAAGATATGGAAGTAATAGAAGTACGTGGTATCCGTTCAAGTATGGCCGAAAACTTAGATGTAAAACGCATGTCTGGCTCAGTAGTTGATGCCATTACCGCGGAAGACATTGGAAAGTTCCCCGATAAAAACGTTGCAGACTCACTTCAGCGTGTACCAGGGGTGGTAATTGAGCGTGATGGCGGGGAAGGTTCATCTGTCAGTATTCGTGGTTTATCGTCAGAACTTACCTTTACACAGCTTAATGGTAATTTTATAGCATCTTCTCCGGGGGAGCCTTCGCGTTCGTTTGATTATGCTTTGTTACCGTCTTCAATGATTGAAAGCGTAGAGGTTTATAAATCGCCAGAGGCACGCTTAGATGAAGGTGGGGTTGGTGGCACTGTACTAATGCACAGCCGAAAACCTTTAAATATGGATGCAAACTCGGGTGTATTTAATGTCGAGAGTACTTACGCTGATGTTACAAAAGAGTATGAGCCGCAGTTTACGGGTTTATATTCATGGAAAAACGACAACGAAAACTTTGGTGTATTAGTTGGCTATACCTATCAGGAACGGACAAACAGAACGCTTTCGGGCGGTACTGATGCTAATGTATGGCGCTATACTGGCACTGGGCAAGCAACAGATATACATGGTAATACAATTGATAACAATAACGGTTGGGATACTATTAATGATGCAAACGGCAACAGTTACGATGGCGTTTGGTTTGCGCAAGTTGTTCGAGGTTCTGTTCTTAACGAAAAACGTGAGCGAGAAGGGATTCAACTTAGTTCACAGTGGCGACCAACAAATCGTTTAGAGCTTGGCTTTAATTATTTTGGTTTTACACTTGGGCAAGACAGAACAGAATCTGTGATTGATATACCAGAGTGGTCTTTAAATCCTGATTTTTTGACGGATGTAAATCTTGATGAGTCGGGCACTATTGTTACTGGTATGCAATACGATGCAATGGCAAGTGGTGTCGAAAATGATATGCAATTTCCGTGGATGCGTGGCAGCTACGTACGTGAGGAATCTACCTCCGATACCTTTGATTTTAATTTAGCCTATGAAGGTAATAATTTTAAAGCGCGCTTTGTAATTGGTAATACACAATCAGAGGGCGGCCCAGAAGAAAGCTGGGAAGCGGCGTATAAAAGTTCTAACGCGGGCGAAGACGCAGCCACTATTCAAAACGCAGCTCAAACGGCAGGCTGGTCACTCAATCAAAATAATGTGTCACTTAATATAGACCCTAATACATTAGTTAATTTACAAAATGGAGTTGGAGGCGGTCGTGATGCGGGCTCTTCAAACTCAAGCTTTGTACGCAGTGAGCTAGAAGAAGATTACTACCAAGCTGATGTGGATTTTTATGTTGATTGGGGCTTTTTAAAAACAATTAGAACCGGTGTTAAATACCGCAATTCAACTCTTCACCGTGAAACCGGCAACACCTTCTTTTTAGATCCAAATTTTGATATTGCTGCAGGGGAAGCAAGTGAGCAAGGTATTACCCGTTTTGATAGCTACCAGTGGAATGGTGGAATGCCATTAGCTAAAAATGTATTTACTAGTGAGAATAATATTGCAGGTGGTTTTGATATAAACCAAATGCCAAGTATCGACTGGAATAAATATCGCGATATGGTCACTGCTAGTTATGTACCTTATACGCGCATTGAAGATAATTTTGTTTACGATATAGAGGAGAAAATATCGGCTTTTTATATACAAGGTGATTTTGAATTTAGTGAAGTAAGAGGTAATTTGGGCGTACGTGTTGTGCAAACAAAAACATTTACTTCATCTACTGACTTATATACCTACCAATTAGATCACACAAATGATGAAACAGGTGAGCCAGTAACAGGTGACGCTCGTTTTGTAGAAGACTATCAATTAGTCACTCAGCAAAACAAAGACACTCAAGTTTTGCCAAGCTTTAATATAGCGTGGGATGCAACCGACGATTTAGTTATTCGTGGGGCAATCGCTAAAGTAATATCTCGTCCTGACTATAGCGATTTAGGTGCGCAGCAGCGCATTACATTTGTATCAGATGAATGGGCAGAAGATAGAGCCGCATTTAACGAACTTCCTGGTTTTAGCGGTAGTGGTGGAAATAAAAACTTGAAACCATTTGAATCAGTTCAAGCTGATTTATCTATTGAGTATTATTATGGCGAAGGTTCTGCTGTTGGGTTGGCACTTTTTCATAAGAAAGTAGATAACTTTGTTGTGCCACTGGTGATCGACGTAGAGCAAAACTTTGCTGGTAAAAATAATATAGTGGATGCAGGGACTATTAATATAACCCCTTACAGCACTGTAGGTAATGGCACCGATGCAGTATCAAAAGGCGCGGAAGTATTTATTCAGCATGCCTTTGATAATGGTTTTGGCTTTTACGTAAATTACACTTATAACAAAACCAATAGAGCAGATGTAACAATTAATGGTGAAGAATTTGGTCAGTCGGCCTTAATAGGTAGTGCAAAGTATCAGTACAACACCTCTGTTTATTATGAAGGAGATTATTTTAATGTACGTGCTTCTTATAATAAGCGCGGCGAAACAGTACTCGGTTTAAATAGCGGATTAAATGTATACCAAGACCCTTACGAACAACTCGATGTAAATGCATCCGTAAATTTATACGACGGGCTTAGCTTTACCGCAGCGGTTATTAATTTAACTAAATCTGAATCAGTAACGCGTTTAGGAAATGACACCGATGCGCGATTACTCAATACTAGCTACTCAGGTCGTCGTTTTTACGCGGGCTTTAACTATAGCTTTTAGCTAAATGACTTAATAGCAGGTCTGTAGACAGTATTTTTTGATAGCGCAGGCCATAACAAACACTTTAAGAGGTGTTAAATGTTAATAAAGTGCTAGTTATGTTGTGTTTTTAATGCGTTTAGCTCAAATTCTCAGCGAACAGTGCTTTATTTAAAGTTTTGTCAATAAAACGCTTGCGTAAAAATCTGTTCTCCCTATAATGCGACCCCACTGAGACGGGATATGGCGACGCGCAGCGGACAACGCATAGCGAGGCACGAACAACTCAGGGTGTTAAGTAAAACTTAAATTGAATCTTTTTAGAAAGTTTAAATTTA
>NZ_JADYWM010000027.1:0-44979 GCF_015864815.1 Pseudoalteromonas sp. NZS100 | reverse complement strand
TCGAACCACGGACACGAGGATTTTCAATCCTCTGCTCTACCGACTGAGCTATCGAGGCACATAAACTGTGCTAGTTAATTGTGATGCTTTACAATTAACTTTATATAAATGGTGCCGACTAACCGAGTCGAACGGTTGACCTACTGATTACAAGTCAGTTGCTCTACCAGCTGAGCTAAGTCGGCACACAAAACTGTGTGCTAAGGCACGCGTAATAATGTTTAAACTGTTGATTAAACACCACTACTTTAATAAATGGTGCCTCGACCCGGAATCGAACCAGGGACACGAGGATTTTCAATCCTCTGCTCTACCAACTGAGCTATCGAGGCACTTAAACAGTGCTAATTAAAAATCTTGAAGGATTTTTAATGCAATTCCCACTCATCTCTACCGACTGAGCTATCTGGGCGTGCGGCGTATTAAACGAGTTTTGCCCTTACAAGTCAACTTTTTTTTTATTCTTTATAACTGTTTGAACGGTTTTCAGACAACTCAGTGTATTTTTCATTAATAACGTTCATTTTTACCACAAATCGAACTATAAATATAAATAAATCAGACTAAAACCGTAGTGAATTATTTTTTGTAAATGTTACGATTAACTTAGATACGTACGATAGGGACTTATCGTAGTAAAATCACATCAATTGGAAACAATCAATGCAGAGTAAATTTTCATCGCCAGTCAAAGGCTTATTACCTCTTTTTTTAATCATAAATATTGCAGTAACAGCGCTTGCTATTATTGCCCACTCATTTTATTCACAAACTGAAGTTAAGACAGCCCAACCTGCATCATCTGTTAATATTGTGACGCTTGCCGATAGATTAGACTTACCTATGGTTGATGCATTAACTATGTATGGTCAAGGTAAAGTAAGGCAGTTACTTGATTTAACGTCGTTATTAGATGATGACTTTGAATATACTCTATATCGCTTCAATCCAACATCAGGTACTCAATTGGTATATAGCAGTAGTAAACCTGCTATCGCTTCAATTAAAACTGAAAAGCATCTAGTAGAAGAAGGCATCCTACACCACTTACTGCTGTTAAACGATCAACCTATTGGCGAGCTTATTATTAAGCAAAACCTACCAACCGCTCCTTTAAGCGCTCAAAACTCTCAAGTTATTGCCTACATTATTGCGATAGCAAGCGTAGCTGCATTATTTATATTTACTTTAATGTTTAATATGTACATTAATAGTCGCTTACGAAAAAGTACTGACACTCTTACACAAGAGCTGCAGGCAATCACCGAAAATGCTAATTACAATAGTAGTGTTGATGAGCAGCTTGATATTGGTTTAGGTGTAGTGGCAAAAAACATTAACTTACTGCTACAAAAAGTACAGACTGCGATGAGTGAGAATGACGCCGCACAAAAAGAGCTTTATAAATTACAAAATGGCCTAGAAGCCGAAGTGCAAAATCGTACTATAGCGCTTGAGCAAGCCACATTAAAAGCAGAACGAGCAAGCGATACCAAAACAACCTTTTTAGCCACAATGAGCCACGAAATAAGAACACCGATGAATGGTGTTATAGGTACTATTGATTTACTGCGCCAGACCGAGCTTGATGGCGCTCAACATCGTTTAAGTACGATTATTCGTGAATCAGCATTTTCGTTATTGAGCATTTTGGATGATATCTTAGATTTTTCTAAAATTGAGGCTGGAAAGCTAAATATTGACCCGATCCCATTTTCGGTAACCGATACCATTGAAGAAGTTGCTCGAGTGCTCTCATCAGTTGCTAAAAAACGTGAGCTTGATTTAGAGCTAGCAATAGCACCAGATATTCCGGTCAATCTTACAGGTGATAGTGTGCGTGTACGTCAGGTGCTTTATAACCTATGTAGCAACGCAATTAAATTCACTAGCACTGATGAAAAAACCCAAGGCCATGTAAAAATATCAGCAGAGGTTGTACATAATACGACTGATCACTTTACTTTACGCTTTTGCGTAACTGATAACGGTAAAGGCATGTCGCAGGCACAATTACGCGAAATATTTAATCCGTTTATTCAAGCCGAAAACTCAATTACCCGAGAATATGGTGGCACCGGTTTAGGTCTTTCTATTTGTAAAAGCTTAACTGAGCTTATGCTAGGTACTATTCATGTAACTAGTCATACGGGAATTGGCAGTGAGTTTACAGTAGAGCTGCCGTTTAGCACATCGGGTAAAATTAAGTACGCACATAAAGGTGCATTAAATGGCAAGAAAATTGTTGTAGTTAGTAATCACCTAGAACGTGAAAAAACAATGTACCGTTATTTATCGTTCATGGGCGCTAAAATAATTTATGCACACACAGAAGAAGAAATTGAAGAGCACCAGCATTCACAAGATATTATTTGGGTAGCTGATGGCATAGACAATATGGATAAAACTAATGCGCTGCTAAGACGTTTATTTTATTCATTAGAAGATTATAACCAACAAGTTGTAGTACTAAGTAAGCTTGATGAAGCAGCTATAAATCATAAAAACATTTTTTATATTAATGCTTCTCCTCTATGTAAATCTAACTTTATGCTTTCTATATTGGTGGCTGCAGGGTTACATACACCTAAGCAAATTAAAAAAACCAAAACACTTAATAACTATTTAAATGTTGAGCAGGCACGTGATTCAAACAAATTGGTTTTACTTGTTGAAGATAACCTTCTAAACCAACAAGTCCTCACCGATCAACTACATATACTGGGCTTTGGCGTTGAAATAGCGAACAACGGTGAAGAAGGCCTAGATATGTGGAGAAAAGGTGATTACTCACTTATTTTAACCGACTTACACATGCCTAAAATGTCGGGTTACGATATGGTCGAAAAAATCCGTAATGAAGCAGAGCTATTAGAATCGATTGATGCACAGCCTTACATTATTGCAGTAACAGCAAACGCACTTAAAGGCGAAAAAGAGCGCTGTTTAGCGGTAGGTATTAACGACTTCATTACCAAACCTATAGAGCTGAACGCGTTAGAAGAAACTCTAAAACGTTGGAGCGATAAACAAAGCCAAAACCCAAATGTAGTTATCCATCAAACTATGGCACTACCTATTGATATGGAAGCTGTTGCTAAATATGTAAACGGTGATAACGCTAAGCAAATCCGTTTCTTCAAAATGTATTTAGAACAAAGCCAAGGCTTAATTAAGAGTATTAATTCCGGCGTTATGGTTAACGACTTAAATGAGATTATTGAAGGGTGTCATCAATTAAAATCGATCTCCAAGACAATTGGTGCCCAAACGGTGGCAGAACTTTCAAGTGCATTTGAAGATAAATGTAAAGAAGGTGAACTCACAACCGATGAATTAATAGAGTTAAGAGATAAGCTGGAAATTGAATACTCTAAAGCTGCTCAATTTTTAAAGGAACAAATTAAAATATCTGAGCAAGAAGATGAGTTAAATGAATAAATAAACATAAAAAAAGGGCTAAATAGCCCTTTTTCTTATGTTTAAAACATTACTTTTCAGGCGGTCGATAACCTTCAATTTCTACATCTTTGTTTTCAAACAAAAAGCCAACCATTTGCTCTTCTAAAAATGTGCGGTGTTCTGGGTCCATCATATTTAAATGCTTTTCGTTAATAAGCATTGTTTGTTTATGTTGCCACTGAGCCCACGCTTCTTTAGAGATGTTATTAAAAATCTTTTCACCAATTTCACCAGGGTATAACTGAAAGCCAAGCCCTTCGGCTTCTTTTTGTAACTTTTGACAAAATACTGTACGTGCCATGATTGATTCTCTCTAACGCTAAATATGGGGCTATTCTATACTATTGCTGTAATTTGTTTAACCAACTTTTTAGTTGGCGCTGCTAGGCCAACCTCTATTGATTGATCAAGCGGATACCAGATTAATTGCTTATCGTTTACCACATCAGGAGTTTTCTTAACATTGAGCACATGCGGGTTAATCCTCAGCTCAAAATGTGAAAACACATGAATAAACGCTTCAAGCTCTACTAAACTAGCCTCTAGGCCTTGCTGAGCTAAAAACATTTGAAGCTCTTCGTACTCATTAAATTCAAAAAAGCCAAACAATCCGCCCCAAATACCGCTGTTAGGACGTTTTTCCATAAGCACTTTATCACCACACTGAATAATTAACTGATGACAACTCTTTTTAGGAACTGCTTTTTTAGGTTTTGAATGTGGAAACTCTTTTACTTTACCTGTATTAAAAGCACCACAGCCTGAGTTTAATGGGCAAGCCTCGCAATCAAACCGGCTGCGTGAGCAAACGCTAGACCCTAAATCCATCATAGCTTGATTAAACTCAGTAACATTATCTTTAGGCGTTAACTGCTCTGATAAATGCCAAAGCTGGTTTTCGACCTTTTTAACGCCGTACCAGCCCTCAATCATAAAATAGCGCGCTAAAACTCGCTTCACGTTCCCATCTAAAATAGGGTGATGCTGCCCAAGCGACAATGATAAAACAGCTCCTGCAGTAGAGCGCCCTATTCCAGGTAAATCCATTACTTCATTGAGTGTTTTCGGAAACTCACCTTGGTATTTGTCACGCACTATTTTAGCTGTTTTGTGTAAGTTACGCGCACGAGCGTAATACCCTAAACCGGTCCAGTGATGCAGTACTAAGTCTTCATCCGCATCAGCTAAAGCGATAATATCTGGAAAGCTTTGCATAAACTTTTTAAAGTATGGAATAACAGTAATAACTTGGGTTTGCTGCAGCATCACTTCAGACACCCACACTTTATAAGGTGTTTTACCTAGCTGCCACGGGAGTGTTTTACGCCCATGAAGGTGATACCAATCAACAACTTGATTAGAAAACCAGTGTGACTGTTCTTTATTTAAATCCAACATTTTTAACTTTTACTGATGCCCAATGGCGGCTCAGTCTATTGCAGTTAACAAAAAGATCAAGCTATACGGGGTGTAAAACCAGCTAATACTTGTGATTGCGGCCTCGGTCAGGGATAATATGCAACCATTTTTAAACACATTGTTTTTGTCAGGCCAATAATATGAGTGAATCAAGCAACACTAACCTTGAGCAAGCTAAGCAAGAAGGTAAATACATCCGCACCATTCGCAGTTTTGTAAAACGCGAAGGTCGATTAACCAAAGGCCAAGCCGCTGCAATCGAAAAATGCTGGCCAACAATGGGCCTAGAGCATAAAAACGGTATGCTTGATTTAAGCGAAGTTTTTGGCAACAACAACGATGTAGTAGTAGAAATTGGTTTTGGTATGGGTAAGTCGCTTGTCGAAATGGCAACAAATGCCCCTCACCTAAACTTTATCGGCATTGAAGTACACCGCCCAGGCGTTGGTGCTTGTTTAATGGATGCCGATGAAGCAGGCATTACCAACTTACGTATTTTTGAACACGATGCAGTTGAAGTACTTGCAGATTGCATACCTAATGAAAGCTTAACAACACTACAACTATTTTTCCCTGACCCTTGGCATAAAAAGCGTCACCACAAACGCCGTATTGTACAAACTGAGTTTGTTGAAAAGCTAAGAGCCCAACTTAAAATGGGTGGCGTTTTTCATATGGCAACAGACTGGGAAAACTACGCAGAGCACATGCTCGAAGTGATGAATGTAGCTCCTGGTTTTAAAAACCAATCAGAAACAAATGATTATGTTCCTCGTCCAGATTTACGCCCGCTTACTAAGTTTGAGCAGCGCGGACATCGCCTAGGTCATGGCGTGTGGGATTTAATGTTTGAGCGCACAGAATAATTAAATTTAATTACTCACTTTTACTTTTATAAAACTAAATATACTGTAAGGCAAAGCCATTTATGAGCGTACTAACCAACCCAAGTTTACTGTTACTTCGTAATAGCGAGGCACTAACGGGAAAATCTATCTTGGTGGTCAACTTTGTTCAAGATGGCTTTTTAACAGAGCTTAAAAGACTTAATCCGCAAAGCAAAGTAACTGCGTTTAGCTACAACCATGCTAACGGAGAGTTTGCTAAAAACACCAAAGATGTTGATGTTCATGTAAGCCACACAATACCTGGTAACGACTACGATTTAGTTATTCTTTACTACCCTAAATCAAAACCAGAGTTATTAATGGCACTTGATAATATTCGATCTGCTATTACTGATGATGCCGAACTATTAGTAGTAGGTGAAAACAAAAGTGGTGTTAAGTCAATTGAAAAGCAATTAGCTGGTAAAGCTGAGTTTAGTAACAAGATTGATTCAGCTAAGCACTGCGTTCTTTACTCATTTGCTGAAATTTCTAAGCACCCTCACTTTGATATTACGACTTACCATAAAAAGTTTGTTGTTAATGTTGCCGACACTGAATTTACAGCTATTAGTGTTCCTGGGGTGTTTAATCACGGTAGTTTAGATATAGGAACGAAAGTTCTACTGGAAAACGCACCGACAATTAAGCAAGGCAAAGTTCTCGACTTTGGTTGTGGCGCAGGTTTAATAGCAACTTTTTTAGGGCTTCATAATCCAGCACTTGAGTTTGTGTGTAGTGATGTAAGTGCGCTGGCAACTTATGCAACACAGCAAACCCTAAAGCTTAACAACATCAATGGTGAGGCTATATTAAGTGACGGCCTTAAAAGCATTAATGGCAAGTTTGATTTAATTATTAGCAATCCACCTTTTCATACCGGTATTGCAACCGACTACACAGTAGCAGAAACATTTTTAGCTAATGCAAAACAGCATTTAACTAAATTAGGGAAGCTAAATATTGTTGCTAACAGCTTTTTAAAGTACCCGCCTATTTTAGAAACTCAGTTTGAAAGCTATCAAACTGTATTTAAGAACAATAAATTTGCTGTATATAGCAGCTAATTTAAATTTGTAAAATGATTGAGCACAAACGTGCTCAAGCTAACTTTCGAATAAATATAAGAATTAATTTAGTTTTTTTCCTTCATTTTTCCACGTCTTTGCTAAACTAAAACTCTAAATAATTAAATTTAACTCAGGCGATAATGAAATAATGCCTAAAAAAGTTCATCAAAGTAGCATTCGAAAAGCACTCATTAATTTGATCATGCTTATTACAGCTATTTGCTTATCGTTATCTATTTCTATCTCTACGTATTTAAGCGTGAAAGAACAAAAGCAATTAATAGTTAATAAGCTTGTTATTCTTTCTGAAATTGTAGCTTTTGATGCTGGGCAATCGGTAATTGAAGATGATCGTAAAACAGAAGAAAAACGCCTCAAGTCATTTGAAAAGATCCCTCTTGTAAAAAACATACATATTTACTCAATAGAAAAAGCATCCCAAAAGCCTGTTTTCTTTATTAGCTTTAATGCTAAAAAAACACCTCCTGTGCCACTGAGAATAGACAGTGTAGAAGAGCTAAAAACACCACGAATTACGAATGACCATATTGAGCTAACCCGCCCTATTTACGATAACGAACAAGTAGTAGGTTATGTGTATATGCGAGGAAGCCTCGAGAGTTTAGAGGTTTATATTGAGAGAAAAATATTAATAGACGTGTTATTAACATTATTAATTCTGGCGGTTGTTTACTTTATTGCTATTAAAGTTCAACGACGTATAGCTAAGCCAATAGAGCAATTAAGCGTGTTATTGCAGGATGTGTCTAAAAATCATAACTACGATGCACGCGCACCAGTAACTGATGTAAAAGAAATAAGTGCTCTTTCAAATAGTTTAAATATCATGCTTACGCGTACAAAAAAACAACTTGAACGCCACGAAAAAGATAAGCAAGAAATCAAACAATTAAACCTAAGCCTTGAAGAAAAAGTAAACCAACGAACAATCGCGCTTAGAGAGGCAAATCAAGAGCTTTTATCAACTCTTGAGCGGATGCATCAATACCAAACACAAATTGTTGAAAACGAAAAAATGGCATCTTTAGGGCAAATGGTTGCAGGTGTTGCCCATGAAGTTAACACACCAATAGGGCTAGGTATTACAGGTTCTACGTTACTTAGAGATAAACTAGCAGACATACAGCAAAGCTTTGATGACAAAAAACTAACCTCAAGCCATCTAAAACGCTTTATAGATGAAGGTATTGAAAACTTAGATTTAATTTACCGCAACTTAAATCGTGCAGCTGACCTTATATCTAACTTTAAAAAAGTAGCGGTTATTCAAGACGACGGTGTAAATACCTATATTAATGTGCACAAATTAATAAGTGATGTTTTAACCTCGATTCAATCTGAATTATTGCCCAAAAAGCCTGTTGTAACTATTAACTGTCCGACCGACTTGGCTATTCATAGTAAGTCTGAACCTTTACAACAAGTTTTTCAGCAGTTACTTATGAACTCTGTAATTCATGGATTTATAGGTAAAGAAAACAATGAAATTCGCTTTGACGTAGAACTCGTCGGGAAAAAATTAACAATCGTTTATTCTGACAATGGTCAGGGCGTTGACAAAAACATTAAAAATAGAATTTTTGACCCATTTGTAACTTCAAAGCGCGGGCAAGGCGCAAGTGGCTTAGGCATGCACTTAGTTTATAACCTAGTAACACAAGCACTTGGCGGAAGAGTGATGTTTGATCTTGAAGAAAAACGCGGTGCTCGCTTTATAATTACTATTCCTTAAATAAAGATCATTAAAAAGTGCATATATTTAAAATTTATCCTTGAATTAGCATTTAATGACCTCATTAATGAGGCATGTGATAAGTGCGTAACATTATTTAATTGCTTTAAATAAATATTACCAAGCGATTTATGAACTTTTTTATCTTTGCTGTATCACATACATTGATGAAAGGTTAAAAGGTTAAAAGGTTAAAAAGTGATATAGTTTTGCTTTGAATTAGTCTGATTATTTTAAGTACCTTGCTTAATTGAATGATATGTCAATTATCAAAGGAAAATGGCTTCGACTTTATGATTCAAATAGCTACATCCATATATATATCAATTAAACAGTAGTTTTTGCACTGCCCTTTTTAGTAGACTTTGGACACCCTACTGTTTTATTTTTATCCAATTTGTTTTTTCCTTGTTAACAAATGGGTATAATCCTATAATCTCTAGTAATCGGTTATAAATTAGTCACCGATTTTTTATAAATAATATATTCCAAAAGGTTAATTAATAATGCAAACGCCAGTCATTCTAATCGTAGAAGATGAAGACGTAACTCGACTGAACCTAGTTAGTTTATTTGAAGCTGAAGGGTACAAAGTTATTGAAGCCATTGATGGCGATGATATGCATGACAAGCTTACAAATAACGATGACGTTAATCTTGTAGTTATGGATATCAACCTTCCTGGTAAAAACGGTCTTATTTTAGCCCGTGAATTACGCCAAAAGCGTAAAGTAGGTCTTATATTCCTAACTGGTCGTGACAACGATGTTGACCGTATTTTAGGTCTTGAAATTGGCGCGGATGACTACGTTACTAAACCGTTCAACCCGCGTGAATTAACTATCAGAGCTCGCAACCTTATTACTCGTACAGCCTTAGGTGGTGAAGAGTCAGCACTAGAAACAAATGGTGTTATTACGTTTAATGGTTGGGAACTTGATGAAAACAGCCGTTGTCTTACTTCTCCAAATGGCGACGCTAAACGTTTACCTAAAGGTGAGTACAGAGCACTTCGTTTAATGCTTGATTCTCCAGGTCGCATTTTTAGCCGTGAGCAATTAATTAAGCATATGACAGGCCGTGAGCTTCGCGCAAATGACCGTACTGTTGACGTTACTATTCGTCGCATTCGTAAGCATTTTGAAAGTGATAACTCAACGTCTGAGTTAATCAGCACCATCCATGGTGAAGGTTACCGTTTCATTGGTAAAATTGACGCTTAATTAGAGCTAATTAGTTTCACTCTAATTGCTGTAAAAATAAATGAAGGGCTTTTTGTCCTTCATTTATTTTATCTGCCAGAATATCTAACCACTGCTTTAACACCTCATCAGATTCATCAATCGCACCATGTTCCATTATTTTGGCATGGAGCTGCACATCATTAAGACCTACTGAGCCAGCCGCACCTTTGAGTTTATGCGCTACTGATTCATACTCTTCTCTATCACCAGTATT
This sequence comes from Pseudoalteromonas sp. NZS100, assembly GCF_015864815.1. NCBI lineage: Bacteria > Pseudomonadati > Pseudomonadota > Gammaproteobacteria > Alteromonadales > Pseudoalteromonadaceae > Pseudoalteromonas > Pseudoalteromonas sp. NZS100. The sequence continues at coordinate 34,930 of NZ_JADYWM010000027.1, read as the reverse complement.
TAATGAAGTAAGTAACTCTTGCTGATATTGTGGACTTAGCTTTTCGAATAGCTGACTACTGCGTCTAAACACAACTAAGCCCATCGAATTGACAAAGTCTTCTATTGTTTCTATATCTAATAAGTGTGCATCAATGCCTTTAAGGGCTTCTTCACTTACTTTTAACAGTGGCTCTGTGCATTCACTTTGCTTAATTCCAAATAAATCAGCCAGCATTTTATCAAGCTTCACTGTGTTAATTGGTTTAGCAAGCGCCCCTTGTATTGATATGCCTTCAAGCTCTTCTTCAGCACTACGAACATTGGCCGTAAGTGCCACAATAGGTAGTTTATCAAAATGACTATCTGAGCGTATTTGCTTGGCAACTACGTCACCATTTATATCAGGCAATTGCATATCAAGTAATACTAAATCTAAGTCATCTTCGGTTTCGACAAACGAGAGTGCATCTTCACCGGTTTCAGCCCACAACACCTCATGCCCGCGTTGCTCTAATAAATTTGTGGCAATTTCGGCGTTAAGAGGTACATCTTCTACTAGTAAAATATACAAGCCACGACCAACATAACTTTGCTCTGTTGGTGCTACACATAGACTAAGCGGTATTTGAACTGTAAAGCAACTTCCTTCGCCCTCAGTACTATTTACTGTAATTATCCCTTTCATCGCACTTACAAGTGCCTTAGTTACAGCCAAACCAATACCGGAACCTATTGCGTTAGTTCCTTTTAAATCTGGCGCTTTGTAATACATATCAAATATGTGAGCAAGCTGCTCTGGCGGAATACCTTGGCCGGTATCCGATACTTTCATAACTAACCATGGGCCTTCAACTCTGTTTTCTCGGCTACATTCAAGTGTTACCTTTCCTTGCTGTGTAAACTTAACGGCGTTATTAATTAAGTTCCAAACAACTTGGCGTAAGCGAGTTGGGTCGAGCTGTGCGTAAATATCCAGCACCCCATTGCGCTTAATATCAAACTCTAGCTCTTTTTGCTCCGCGATTAAGCCCGCAAAGTTAACAACGTCATTTATAAAGTCTGACACATTAATAGAGTTGGTCACTATATCGAGCTGATCTCTATCTATTTTGTCTAAATCAATAATATCGTTAAAAATATTGCCGAGCGTTTCAGCACTCGAAAATATAGTATTACCCCAACTACGCTGCTGTTTGTTTAAGTCAGTATCAAGCAGCATTCGTGTTAAACCAACAATACCATTGAGCGGTGTACGTAGTTCATGGCTTAATGTAGCAATAAACTTACCTTTGTCTTTATAGGCCGTTTCGAGCGCTTGAGCGGCCTCCTTACGACTTGTGATATCACGACCAAAGCCCAGTAGACCAATGTAATCACCTTCATCATTTATAAAAGGTAATTTACGCAGCTCAAACCAACGCGTTTCGCCATTTACTTCATAGCCCACATCAATGGTTAGTGCTTTATGGCTTTGCTCTACTTCTTTATCGGTTTTCAAAACTTCAGATAAAAAGTGACTAGGGAATATTTGCTCAACCGTTTTGCCAATTAGTTCGCTACTTGATTTGCCCATTACTTCTTCAAACATTTTATTACAACCAGCAAACACGCCATTGTTATCGCGGTAATAAAATAAATCAGGAGATGAATCAACTATTGAGCGCTGCAGCATGCTTTGTTGAGCAAGTTCTTGTTGTGTTTTTTTACGCTCAGCAATTTCTCGACGTAGCTCTTCAATAGCGCGGTGCTTGGCATGAAATGCCATTTTACGCTCATCAATTTCGATGTTTAGACGGTTAATGTTATCTTTTAGGGTTTGATTTAAAAGCTTTTCTTGTTTGGTGGCGCTATCTAAATAAGCATATGAGGCATCAAGTTGTCGAATTGAATTAAGCAACACACTTATTATTAAAGGAGAAACTACAGCCGTAAAAAATACCACGGCTAAAATATCAACAAGGTGTAATTCGCCTATCGCCACATAATAAAACATGCTCGATAAAATAAGAGATACAGTTAAAAATAAAGTGTAACAAATAGCAGCGGTTTTAAATTCACCAAATCGCGTTATTGAGCTGGAAAGTACCCGAGCCCAAGGGCTCAAAGAATAATCGGTCATACGTAATTTTATCTCTTAGCTGTGTACTTAATATAAAGAAGGCAATGCGTATGTATAAACATACCATTTTCCCAGATTTTAGCATTTTTCTCCTACCACTACTCACGTTGTGCGATAAAAACAGAATTTTTCATGTTTGATTTAGCTCATCTATTAAACTCATCATTTCAGCAATAAATTATTTAGTGTAAAATGCCCCGCTTTATTATCCCCAAAATACGAGTAGCGCACATGCAAACCAATATGCCAGATATAGCAGACACTGCACCCGCTTTACAAACAGGTAAATTAGACTGGGTTGGCATGGGCGAAATAGAACTGCCATTTATTTTTGAATCCCGAGACTTATCTCCAGTTACAGTAAACGCCAAAGCTCGTGCATTTGTAAATTTACATAAAGAAGATGCCAAAGGCATTCATATGTCACGTCTATTTTTGGCACTTGATCTGCTTTCAACCGAGCAGCAAGTCAATCCGCAAACTATAGCGCAGGCACTCGATACCTTTATAACTAGCCACGAAGGGCTGAGCGATAAAGCACAAATTGAATTTAAATTTGAATTACCGCTACGCCGTAAGTCATTATTAAGTGGTAAAGCGGGCTGGAAAAGCTACCCAGTTGTACTTACCAGTACAATTGAAAATAACGTTATTAGCTACGAGCTAACCGTAGATGTTACTTATTCTTCAACGTGCCCATGCTCTGCTGCACTTGCGCGCCAGCTTATACAAAACGCGTTTAACGAAAAGTTTAACCAAGAAACGTTAAGCCAAAAAGATGTGCACGAATGGCTAGGCACTACACAAGGCATTGTAGCGACTCCTCACTCGCAGCGCTCTATTGCCAACGTAAAAGTAAAGCTTGATAGCAACATTCAAGAATTTGACGTAGTTACGCTAATTAACACTCTTGAAGCTGAGCTTAAAACACCAGTACAAGCGGCAGTAAAACGTGAAGATGAGCAAGAATTTGCCCGTTTGAATGGTCAAAACCTTATGTTTTGTGAAGATGCAGCGCGTAAAATTAAAGCACTGCTAGAGGCAAACAATTACAGTGATTATTGGCTGCAAATAAACCACTATGAGTCACTGCATGCACACGATGCTGTTGCTATTGCAGTAAAAGGTATTAAAGGAGGCTACAAAGCTTAATCGCTGTGTAGCTATTGCCTGTAAACCAGTCGGTAATTATTTTATAACCCATACTTTTTAGGCACGTAAATTGCTTTGTTTGAGCAGTGTCAATTTGTTGTTATGGAGTTACCGTATGGAATTCGCTTTATTATTAATCCTAGTATTAGTTGTCGGGGCCTCTGTTGTTGCGTCAAAATTTAATGACGATGGCGGAAACCCGTATCCTTTTACTCGCAAGCAAACTGTTTTTACGCAGGTTGAAGGCGCTTTTTTAAATCTTCTCGAGCGTGCTGTTGGCGATCAATATAAAATTGTTAGTCGCGTTAAATTAATCGACGTTATTGACTGTAAGCAAGGCCTTTCAGTAAAGTCTAAACGTGCTGCTTTAGCTAAAGCTAAAAATAAGCAACTCGACTTTGTATTAATCGATAAAGAAAAACTAACAATCATTGCTGCTGTTGACCTAGTTAACAATGCCAACAAAGATGGCCACAAAGCTCAACGCGACTGGTTTGTAAACGGTGCACTAGAGTCTGCGGGCATTCCACATATTCGTATGAAAGTTAAATCGGGCTACCGCCCTTCTGAAGTACGCGATGCAATTATGTTTAAACTTGGTAAGCCTGCAGCAACACAAACTCAGCGCCCTGTTCGTAATCGCTCACACAAGCCAGCGGTACTTTCACCTTCTCAAGCTAAAGCTCAAACCACCGCGTTAGCTGAAATTTAAAAAACGAATTAAATACTCTCCTAAAAAGTATTTAAAGCGAGCTCATAAACAAGCTCGCTTTTTTGTTTTTTATTGCTAACTTCACGTATAATCAAGTGATTCAAACTCAGGAATTAAACTTTATGAATGTTGGTATTATTGGCGCAATGGAGCCAGAAGTTAAAATTTTACGTGAAGCTATGCAAAACCCACAAATTTTAACTAAAGCAGGTTTCACTTTTTATACTGGCGAGTTGGCTGGTAACACGGTGACACTTGTTCAATCTGGTATTGGTAAAGTCGCATCAACTATTGCAACTACCTTACTGATCGATAACTTCAAACCTGATTGCATAATTAACACAGGCTCAGCCGGTGGATTCGATCCTTCTCTTAGTGTTGGCGATGTAGTAATTTCGTCAGAAGTACGTCACCACGATGTAGACGTAACTGCTTTTGGTTACGAAATTGGCCAAGTACCACAAATGCCGGCAGGCTTTGCAGCACACCCTAAATTAGTTGAAGCAGCACAGCAAACTATCGAACAAATCAGTGATGTTAAAACACTCGTTGGCTTAATTTGTACTGGTGACACATTTATGTGTGACCCTATACGCATTGATAAAGCACGTAGTGATTTTCCTACAATGCTTGCTGTTGAAATGGAAGGCGCTTCAATTGCACAAACGTGTTTTACGCTAAACACACCATTTGTTGTAATTCGCTCAATGTCTGATATTGCTGGTAAAGAGTCACCACAATCATTTGAAGAATACCTAGAAACAGCATCAATCAACTCATCTAAAATGGTTGTTGCACTTTTAGAAAAACTAACAGCAGTATCTTTGTAAATGCTTAGCAATATTGTTCAAAATCACTTGGACTTTATTGCCTTTATACTAGCGCTCCTTGCTGAGCGCTTTATTCCCCTTATTAGCTGGTATCATCCTAATACGGCGTTAAATGCTGTTTTTAGTGCTATTGGCAAACGTATATACAAAAGCAAAGAACCTAAAAGCTATCAATATTTGGCAGCTATACTCGCAAGCTCACTTATTTTAAGTGTCATTCTCATTATTGTAGTGTTACTACTCGAGTTTGCTTTTTATCCTGAATTACTCGCTGGCCTTATTTTATACTTATGCTTAGAAAGTAAGAGCATTGATAAAAAAGCACTTCGCATTGCAAAGCTAACTAAACAAAATCAAAAATCCACAGCGCGCGAATTACTAAAGCCACTGCTTGCCCGTGAAGTTAATAGGCTTTCATCTGCTGGTATTATCAAAGCATTAATTGAGAGCTTAATACTGCGCACTGCTCGATACTATTTCGTAGTCATATTTATATTTTTAGCATTTGGCCCTATAGCTGCCCTTGCCTATCGGTTACTTACCTTAATACAACAAGCTTGGCGTAGTGATATCTCCCCAAATAGTTACTTTTTAAAACCGCTTAAAATACTCTTGTTTATTATTGAATATATTCCGATGCGCTTACTCGCTTTAACTATTGCAGCAAGTCGAGCAAGCAAACAAAGCATGCATTATATAAAGCATTATGGCAGGCATTTTTATCAAACAAATACAGGCTGGCTCTTAAGCACATGTTCTGCATCGCTTGGCGTGCAGCTGGGCGGGCCTGCAGTTTATTTAGGTACTCGCTTTAATAAAATGCGTATTGGTACTGATAGACTACCTACGCCCGAGGATGTACCTGTAATAATTAATAGGTTAAATCAGGCCCGTGTATTTTGGTTGTTAGTAATAGCCAGCATTGAAATATTAAAATTGATTTAAAGGGCTCAAAATACGAGCACAAAAAAACCAGCCGCGGCTGGTTTTTTAGTTTTTAAACTGTGCTTAAGCTACAGTAATGTTTGCAAACTTACGTTTACCTACTTGGTAAATAGCCGTTGTGCCTTTTGCTATTTCAAGTTTGGTATCAGTGATTTTATCTTCACCGTTAAGTTTAACTGCACCTTGCTTAATCATACGCATTGCTTCTGATGTACTTACTACTAAATTTGCTTCTTTAAGCAAGTTAGCAATTAAAATAGTATCTTCTGCAATAGTGATTGTTAGCTCTGGGATTTCATCTGGTAACGCTTTTTTCTGAAAACGCTGAATAAAATCATCATGTGCACCTTGTGCATCAGCTTCACTATGAAAACGAGCAATTAGCTCTTTAGCTAGTTCAATTTTAATATCGCGCGGATTCGTACCTTGCTCAACACGTTCTTTTTGAGCTGCAATCTCTTCAATAGAAAGCGCGCTTAATAAGTCGTAGTAACGCCACATTAGCACATCACTAATTGACATTATTTTACCAAACATATCGTTAGGCGCATCAGTAATACCAATGTAGTTACCAAGCGACTTAGACATTTTTTGAACGCCGTCAGTACCTTCAAGTAATGGCATCATTAATACTGTTTGCGGCTTTTGACCTTCTACTTTTTGTAGCTCACGGCCCATTAACAAGTTAAAGCGCTGATCAGTACCGCCTAGTTCAACATCTGACTCTAGTGCAACCGAATCCCAACCTTGTACCAGTGGATATAAAAACTCATGAATTGCAATTGGTTGGCCGCTTCCATAACGCTTTTTAAAGTCATCACGTTCAAGCATACGTGCTACGGTTTGGTTTGCAGCAAGTTTAATCATGCCTGCAGCGCCTAACTTTTCCATCCAAGTAGAGTTAAATGCAACAGTGGTCTTAGCAGGATCTAGAATTTTGAATACTTGTTCTTTATATGTTTCGGCATTGGCTAGTACGTCTTCACGAGTAAGTGGTTTACGCGTTACGTTTTTCCCCGTTGGGTCACCAATCATGCCAGTAAAGTCACCAATTAAGAAAATAACCTCATGACCTAAATCCTGAAAGGTTTTCATTTTATTAATTAGTACAGTGTGTCCTAAGTGTAAATCAGGCGCTGTAGGATCAAAGCCTGCTTTTATTTTTAGCTTCTTGCCCGACTTTAGTTTTTCAACTAGTTCGTCTTCAATTAATATTTCTTCTGCACCGCGTTTTATCTCTGCTAGAGCGGTTTGTAAATCCACTGTGTATTACTCCAAAATTCTGCCGACGAAGGGGCGACTAGTTACTTGCGTAGTCACGGTTTAATAAAGGTTTAAACCGAATAAATAGATGTAGCTAACATAACAAATTTCTACCTAATTAAAACAACTTTTTAAGTGATTCATGCAACTAAACTAAATCAATTGAGTCTTAGCTAGGTAGAGCGTTAAAAAAGGCTTTCTAAGCCCGATTTTAGCGTAGTTTAAGGTCAGTTTAAATCTACAAAACACTAGTATTCGTACATTATTAAGTATATCCTGCAATATTATGTATTTATTATCTTGACAGCAGAAAAAGGCACGTTATGGTTCACGTGGTTCACACGCTCCCCAAAAAACACAAATTGCTTATTCTAGGTTTGGTTTCTGCTATTGTTGGCTTAGCCTTTCTTCCTTCTGAAAAAGCCACTGCATCCAAAGACAATAGTGCAAATGCACTAGAAATTGGTAAGCGCTATGAGTTACAAGTTAAAGTTGATAACAACGAAAAATTAACTGAGTTAAATTCAGAGCAAGCAGCAGAAAAGTTACCAGAATACGACTTTGTCGATCATAAAGTTAAAAATGGCGACAATTTAGCAATTATCTTTAAGCGTGCTGGTTTTTCGGCTCAAACGCTTCATAAACTAATTAACACTAATGCAGAGACTCGCAAACTGACTAAAATTCACCCAGGTGAAATACTTAGTTTTGCGACAGCTGAAGATGGCTCCTTAGCTCAACTGCGCTATGTGATTTCAAAAACCGATACTTTATTTGTTACCTTAAACGAAGAAGGTAACTACGATACAGCTATTGATAGCAAAGAAATTGAAACGCTAACCAAAACCGCTGGCGGCGAAATATCTAATAACTTTTGGACTTCAGCAATTGCAGCAGGTTTAAGCGAACGCCAAATAATGAACTTTGCTGACATATTTGGTTGGGATGTTGATTTTGCAAACGACATTCGTAAAGGCGATGTATTTGGCTTAATTTACGAGTCTCACTATGTTGATGGCGAGTTTATTGGTACAGGTAAAATTATTGCAGCTGAATTTGTAAACCAAGGTCAGCGCTTTGCAGCTATTCGCCATACCGACGGCAATTTTTATACGCCTGAAGGGCGTAGCATGAAAAAAGCATTTTTACGTGCACCTGTAAGCTTTAAGTATATTAGTTCGAGCTTTAATCCTCGCCGTTTACACCCTGTTACTGGGCAAGTTAGAGCGCACCGTGGTATCGACTTTGCAGCACGCACTGGCACACCAGTTGTTGCATCTGGTAACGGTAAAGTAATTAAAGCCGGTTACAGCAAGTACAACGGTAACTACGTATTTATTAGCCATGGCACGCAATATGTAACTAAGTACTTACACCTAAATAAGAAGCTAGTTAAAACGGGCCAAAAAGTTAAACAGGGCCAACAAATTGGTACTGTAGGTTCTACAGGTCGTGTTACTGGTGCACATTTACACTATGAATTTTTAGTAAATGGCGTTCACCGTAATCCTAAAACTGTAAAACTTCCTAAGTCAGAGCCATTACCTCGCTCAGAACTTGCCAAGTTTAAGCCTATTGCTGATAACTTTATAGCCCAGCTTGAGCGCAATCGCGAGCTACAGTTAGCACTTAAATAAAGTTTATTAATAAACATTAAAAAAGCCTTTGCAGGTTTAACCTGCAAAGGCTTTTTTGTATACGCTATAAACCATTAGTACATTAGTACATAAATGAGCTGAATAACTAAAGACACCATCACTAATGGCCAAATATATTTACTGTATTTGGTTGCGCCGTTGAGCCCTATTTTACTTTGATACTTTTCAAGCAAGGGTATAAGTATCGCCAGCGCAACAAACAAACCAATTAAAATAACGAATATGTTCATATTAACGCCCTACTTATGGTAATTCGTGGCCTTTAGCGCTTACATAAAGTGCATACCAATGCTCACGAGTTAGCTCTACGTTTACAGCATCACAAGAGGCTTTAATCCGTTTAGCATTAGTTGTTCCAATAATTGGCTGAATAGATGCGGGATGGCGAAGCAACCATGCAAGGACAATTGCCTCAGCAGAGGTTTCATAAAGTGCAGCCAGCTTATTAACTAAAAGACTGGTGTTGATATCGGCCTGAGATGCGTTTGATAAATCACTACCGCTGTACAAACCTTGGCATAAACTACCCCAGCTTTGAATTTGGATTTCAAAATGGCGACAGTACTCAATACTACCTGGCGTAAAATTAAGATCTTTACCGTCACTGTTACCGGCATATACACCTTCATCAACAAACTGATGTTTTTGTAAACTAGCCTCAATTTGGTTAGCCACAATCGGCATATCAAGTGCATGCTGTAAAAAGTTCATTTGGTGCTGCTGCATATTCGATACTGCAAAATTGCGCACTTTACCGCTTTCTTTTAAGCAACTAAATATACGAGCAATTTCGTTAACTTCCATGAGTGGATCAGGGCGATGCAGCATAAGTACGTCTAAATAATCTGTATTTAATCGTTTCAAGGATGCTTCAACTGACTGCTCAATCCACTTTGATGAAAAATCATAGCGCTTTGGCCCTAAGTCATCTTCAAAACGAATCCCACACTTAGATTGAATATACATGTGCTCTCTAAGCTCTGGTCGCTCACTTAATGCTTTACCAAAAACCTGTTCTGCTTTACCAAAAGTATAAATATCAGCATGGTCAAAAAAATTAATACCACCTTCAATGGCGTTATCTATACATTCATGAGCTTGCTTAACATGTGCATCAGTGATTGCGTCTTTATTCCAACCGCCGCCCAAACCCATACATCCAAATACAAGTTTACTAACGTGAGGCAAGTGCTTTGCTAAAGGCGTGTGAAGCATGATAACTATCCTTAAAATTTTGAAGAGCTGTTACTGTAAACAAAAAGTGCTGAACAAGAAACCATTTAGCGGTGAACAAATTAAGAACAAAAAAAAGCGCAGTAAACTGCGCTTAATGGTTAATCTATTTTAAATTACATTTTTAGCCAACAAGTGCTAATAAAATACCCGCAGCAACTGCACTACCAAGTACACCCGCTACGTTGGGTCCCATTGCATGCATAAGTAAAAAATTATGTGGGTTACTTTCAAGGCCAACTTTATTAACTACTCGTGCCGCCATTGGCACAGCCGATACACCTGCTGCCCCAATTAATGGGTTTATAGGCGTTTTAGATATTCGGTTAAGTCCTTTTGCCATAAATACGCCAGATGCCGTACCAATTGCAAAAGCCAGTGCGCCAAGCACTAAAATACCAATCGTCTCAACAGTTAAAAACTTATCTGCAGCAAGCTTTGAACCAACAGCTAAGCCTAAAAATATAGTTGTAACATTGATGATTTCGTTTTGAGCACTGTTACTTAATCTATCAACAACACCCGACTCTCGCATTAAGTTACCTAAACAAAACATACCTACCAGCGGTATAGCAGCCGGTAAAAACATAGCTGTTAAACTAAGCACCATAAGAGGGAAAATAATCTTTTCCTTTTTAGATACTTTGCGAAGCTCTGGCATTTTTATTTTACGTTCTTCTGGGGTTGTTAATGCACGCATAATTGGCGGCTGAATAATTGGCACAAGTGCCATATATGAATACGCAGCTACTGCTATTGCGCCTAGTAAATCAGGTGCCAGTTTAGATGCTAAAAATATTGCAGTAGGTCCATCGGCACCACCTATAATGGCAATAGCCGATGCGTCCTGTAGAGTAAATTCAAAACCTGGCACATAGTTAAGTAATATAGCGCCAAACAATGTAGCAAAAATACCAAACTGTGCAGCCGCACCTAATAACAACATACGTGGATTTGCAATAAGCGCGCTAAAGTCGGTCAGCGCCCCTACTCCCATAAATATCAACAGCGGAAAAATCCCCGTATCAATACCCACATAATAAACGTAGTACAAAAGCCCACCTGGGTCTGACAAACCTGCCACTGGTACATTTGTTAAAATTGCACCAAAACCAATAGGTAGCAATAATAGTGGTTCAAAGCCTTTAGCTATTGCTAAAAACAGTAATAAACACCCTACCGCAATCATTATTAACGATGGGATTGTAAAGTTAGCAATGCCTGTCGCATTCCAGAGGTTTAAAATACCTTCCATCCTCTATTTACTCCTAAGCTAATGCAATCATAGCGTCGCCGGTAGTTACAGCATCGCCTTCACTAACTAACACTTCAGCAATTGTTCCGGTATGCGTAGCCCGTATTTCAGTTTCCATTTTCATGGCTTCCATAATAATCACTACATCGCCTTCGTTAACAACTTGCCCAGCTTTTACCTTAATCTTAAAAATATTACCGGCTAGAGGCGCGTTAAGTGTTTCACCTGATGCAACCGAAGCAGATTGAGGAATGTGCTCAGAGTCTTTTAATGTTACTTCTTTAAGTTCACCACCTTGCGCTACTACTACGTCATAAACTTTACCATCTACTTTTACACTGTACTGCTCAGCCTTCACTTTGTTACTATTTGAAACTGATTTAGAAGGTGCTTTACTGCTTTTATCTTCAACAGAAGGTACTGGCTCAAATGCATCTGGGTTGTTGCGGTTTTTAATAAACTTCAAACCAACTTGTGGGAATAATGCATAAGTTAATACGTCATCAATTTGATCATCAGCAAGTGTTAAACCTTGCTCTTGTGCTTCTTTTAATAACTCAGCTTCAAGCGTTGCAAGCTCAGGTGCAATGTTATCAGCAGGGCGACAAGTAATAACTTCCGCTCCATCAAGCACGCGCTCTTGTAGCTCTTTATTCATTGGTGCTGGTGTTAAGCCATATTCACCTTTTAATACGCCAGCAGTTTCTTTAGTAATTGTTTTATAACGCTCACCCGTTAGCACATTAAGTACCGCTTGAGTGCCAACAATTTGCGACGTTGGTGTTACTAAAGGTAAAAAGCCAAGATCTTCACGTACACGTGGGATCTCAAGTAAAACCTCATTAAGCTTATCGGCTGCGCCTTGCTCTTTAAGTTGGTTTTCCATGTTTGTAAGCATGCCACCAGGTACTTGAGCTAATAAAATGCGCCCATCAACCCCTTTTAAGCTACCTTCAAATGCCGCATATTTTTTACGTACATCTCTAAAGTAAGCAGCAATTTCTTCTAGGTGGTTTAAATCAAGCTCAGTATCGCGCTCAGTTCCTTCAACTATCGATACAATAGTTTCAGTTGCAGAATGTCCATAAGTCATACTCATTGATGAAATAGCGGTATCGAGCATATCAATGCCAGCATCAATTGCTTTTTGGTAAGTAGCAGTACTTAAACCTGTTGTAGCGTGGCACTGCATAGCAATTGGAATAGATACAGTTTCTTTAAGTGCTTTAATTAGTTTTTCAGCATCGTACGGCTTTAATAAACCCGCCATATCTTTAATACAAATTGAATGACAACCCATATCTTCAAGCTGCTTTGCAAGAGTTAGCCACATATCAAGTGTATGAACAGGGCTAACTGTGTACGAAATAGTACCTTGAGCGTGAGCGCCTACTTTTACAGCCGCTTTAATAGCTGTTTCTAGATTGCGAACATCGTTCATTGCATCAAATATACGAAATACATCAACGCCATTTTTATGTGCACGTTCTACAAACTTTTCAACAACGTCATCAGCGTAATGGCGGTAACCTAATAAGTTTTGACCGCGTAATAGCATTTGCTGCTTAGTATTAGGCATCGCTTTTTTAAGTGCACGAATACGCTCCCAAGGATCTTCGCCTAAATAACGAATACACGAGTCAAATGTAGCACCGCCCCACGATTCAATAGACCAATAACCCGCATCGTCTAATTTGCTAGCAATCGGTAGCATATCGTCTAGGCGCATACGCGTTGCTAATAATGATTGGTGAGCATCGCGCAATACCAATTCTGTTAATTTTAATTTAGCCATGTGTGTGCCCCTTATTTATTATTTGATTTGTACTGAGCAATGGCAGCACTAATAGCAGCGATGTGCTCATTAGGCACACCTTGAGATTTAAAAGATGGTGATTTAACTGGTGTCGCCACGTCAGGTTTGCTAAAGCGCGTCACCAAATTAGACATAAGCGTTACTGCACCAATTAATATCGACAGAAATACAAACACTCCAACCATGCCAGTAAGCATTAAGTTACCAGCCGTTGTGAGTAGAGCACCTATATCCATTTTTCTCCCCTTGAAACCCATATCGAAAATAAAAAATCGATTTAATTAAATATTTATTCACTGGATAATAACAAAACTAATCGCTTTGTCTACATCTTGTAAATTGGTAAAACCAATTAAACAATAAACAACATAACACTCAATTAATTTACATGCTATAACTCAGCAATCACGCGCTCTACAATACATACAAGAAATAACGACTATAGCTAATAGTTATATGGAAGTTGTTAATTAACTATCAAGCCAAGTAAAAATAAACACTAATTCTTAATATTAAATACAAAGCCACACACTAATTGTTAATTGGTCTTACCAAAATAAGTTTATTTAGTGAACATTTAGCAGTTATTTGCAACAGTGTGAATAACTTACATAACAAAGCGTAAAAGTTACTAACCAACTAATAACTAGAGTAACAACAAAAAACCATAACCAATTGATATTTATACCAAATAAACTTTGGCATATAACTGGCATTAGTTATTATGAGCAAATTTGATAACCAAGGAGAAAACAATGTTACGCTGGACAATTACATTTTTAGTTATTGCTTTAATCGCTGCAGTGTTAGGTTTTGGTGGCATCGCAGGTGCCGCAGCTGGTATAGCAAAAATTATATTTTTTATCTTTTTAGTACTTTTAGTGATTTCATTAGTTTCAGGTGCACTACGTGGTAAATCACCCAGGTAGATAAAGCATTCAACTAACAAACACTAAAATTTAATTAATACTTACAAGGAATTACACTATGAACTCTACAACTTTAAAAGCAGCACTAATCGCAGTATTTGCAGGTTTTTTCATGATGGGTTGTGAAGACAACCATGCAGAAGATGCTGGCGAACGTATCGACGAAGCAGTAACTGACGTGCAAAACTCTGTTGAAGATGCATGTGAAAATGTTAAAGAAGGCGTGAACGCTGAAGAAACTAACTGTTAATTCTTCTTGTACCGCTAAAAAAACGGCTTTCGAGCCGTTTTTTTGTGCCAGTAATAAAATCACTGACTATAAAGCTGCTCATTTAGCAGTTAGCTTGTTAAAATAAAAAAAACGATATTTAAAGCAAGGCAAAATGGCATTCACAACCACCTACACATTAGATAAACCCTACTTTTACGAGTGTTTTGATGAGTCACTCCCTTATAGTAAGCGTGCAAAACCTAAATACTTTTTACTTGTGTTGTTAGTTGCGCTTGGTTTATTTGGCATTTATGTTTTAGACGATCATTACTTAGGATCGTTTATGATCATGTTAGCGGTACTCGAGTGCGTCGCTTTTTACTATCGCAGACCATGGTGGGTAACCAGACAAATGCTCAGCAGAGCATCAGGCTCTGAGGTAACACTTACCTTTGATGAAGAAGGTATTAAATCTGCTAATCATTACAAAAGCTATCAATTAGAATGGCAAAATATAAGCGAAGTAATAGACACCCAGCAAGGTATTATTATTAAAAACAAAAGCAGCATGCAGTACATATCAAAACAAACGCTTAGTCCTGAAACACTCGCTTTTATAAACAAAAAAGCCACTCAGTGAGTGGCTTTTTGACTAGTTGAGTTAATTACTCAACTACGTATACGTGTTGATTAAGCATTGCCCGGATTAGGGTTCGACTTTTCAGCTTGTATGCGCATGTAAATCTCTTCACGATGCACTGATACGTCTTTTGGTGCATTAACACCGATTCGAACTTGATTTCCTTTAACACCTAGAACAGTAACTGTTACTTCGTCACCAATCATTAGGGTTTCACCTACTCTACGAGTTAGTATTAGCATTCTCTTGCTCCCATGTTCCAATAAAAATTATAAGATTCCGCTTAAACATACTAATGAAAATTAGACTGAAAAGTAAGTAAAAACTCGCAATCTATCCATTTTCTGTTAAAAATGCCTTGTGTAATGCACGAACAGCCAACTCTAAGTACTTTTCATCTATTAAAACTGAAATTTTAATCTCTGAAGTCGAGACTAAAACCACATTAATATTTTCCTGCGCTAATGCATCAAAAAATAAACTAGCGACACCAGAATGTGATTTCATACCCATGCCAACAGCAGAAACTTTAGCAACTGCTTGCAATCCGCTTACATTTTGAGCACTGAGCTGAGCTTGATCTTCACTCAATAATTCAAGTGCTTGCAGATAATCATTCGAGTGCACAGTAAAAGCATAGTCTATTTTTTCAAAGTTATGATTAACTTGATTAATCATATCTATTTCGATGCCATTTTCGGCAAAAAGTTTCAATATTTTTGAAAGATATTGCGTGCCCGTTGGCACACCTTGTACCTTAATTAAACATTCGTCACGATTAAACGCAATCCCCGATACAACCTTGCTTGGCATATCGTTCTCCTCAAAACTTATTAATGTACCTTCATCGGGATTAAAGCTCGAAAGCACCCTAAGTGGCACATTATGTTTTCCTGCGGCTTCTACTGAGCGAATATGCAAAACTTTCGCCCCTAAACTTGCCAGTTCTAGCATTTCGGCAAAGGTAACTTGGCTCATTCTGCGCGCGTTAGGTTCAACACGAGGATCTGTAGTATATACGCCGTCAACGTCTGTATAGATCTGGCATTCGTCAGCTTTTATAGCCGCAGCTATTTCCACAGCCGATGTATCGGTACCGCCGCGCCCAAGCGTTGTAATGTTGCCCTCAACATCACGCCCCTGAAACCCAGCAATAATAGCAATACGATTATGCTCAAGCTCATGCTTCAAACGCGTAGCAGCAACCTCTGCAATACGAGCTTTACCAAACATGTTATCGGTTAAAATATTGACTTGATCGGCTAATAGGCTCACAGCAGAGTGGCCACGTTTTATGATGGCCATAGCAAGTAGTGATACAGAAACCTGCTCTCCGGTGCTAATAAGTACATCTAGTTCACGGCTACTCGGGCGAGTATCAATTTGTTTGGCGAGATTAATTAAGCGGTTGGTTTCTCCCGACATAGCCGAGAGCACCACAACCACTTGATGTCCTTGTTGTCTGGTTTTTACAACAAGGTCGGCGACTGCTTCAATTCGCTCTATTGAGCCGACCGAAGTGCCACCGAATTTTTGAACAATAAGCGCCACTTAGGCTTAAGTACGCTCAGTTAACCAAGCTGTAACGCTATCTAGTGCAGCAGCAAGGTTTTGTGGCTCACTACCACCAGCTTGTGCCATATCTGGACGACCGCCACCTTTACCACCTACTTGGCCTGCCATGTGGTTAACTAACTCACCGGCTTTTACTTTGCCTGTTAAGTCTTTAGTAACACCAGCAATTAGGCTTACTTTGTCGCCACTGGCAACACCCAGTGCAATAACACCTGAGCCAATTTTGTTTTTAAGGTCATCAACCATACCGCGAAGTGCTTTAGATTCAGTACCTTCAACATTTGCTACAAGTAGCTTAACGCCGTTAATTTCAACAATCGAATCAAGTAAAGATGCACCCGCCGCACTTGCTAACTTATCGTTAAGTTGCGCAATTTGCTTTTCAAGACCTTTAGACTTTTCAAGTAACGCCGTTACTTTTTCAAGTACCGATGCGCTGTCGCCTTTAACTAAAGCAGCTACATCATGTAATTGTTGCTCTTGCTCACTAACATAAGCAACTGCATCAGCACCAGTTACCGCTTCAATACGACGAACGCCTGCTGCAATACCGCTTTCAGATACTATTTTGAATAAACCAATATCGCCTGCGCGCTCAACGTGAGTACCACCACAAAGCTCAATAGAGTAGTCGCCAATAGTAACTACACGTACTTCGTCATCGTACTTTTCGCCAAACAACGCCATAGCACCTTTCGCTTTAGCATCATCAATAGCCATAAGCTCAGTATTAAGTGCGAAGTTACGACGAATTTCGTCATTAACTACACGCTCAATTTCACGTAGCTCATCTTTAGTAACCGCTTCAAAGTGCGAAAAGTCAAAACGTAAACGATCAGGCTGAACAAGTGAGCCTTTTTGGCCTACATGGTCGCCTAATAATTGGCGTAGTGCTTCGTGTAAAATATGTGTAGCTGTGTGGTTTTTCTTAATGCTATCGCGGCGTGCATCATCAATAGTCGCATCCACTTTATCGTTAACACCAATGCGGCCTTGCACAGTACCGTGGTGAGCAAAAGCATTACCAAGTTTAGTGGTATTAGTAACATTAAATTCGCCACCAGCAACTGTAATAGTACCCGTGTCGCCCGTTTGGCCGCCTGATTCAGCGTAAAACGGTGTGCGGTCTAATACTACAATACCTTGTTGACCATCTTCTAATAACTGAACAGCTTCGCCACCGGCAAAAATTTCTACCACTGTCGCGCTATGGTGCGTGCTGTCGTAGCCTTTAAACTCAGTAAGCTTTTCTGATTTTAATTGCTCGTTGTAATCAGCACCAAACTTACCCGCTTGTTGCGCTGTTTTACGTTGTACAGCCATGCATTCTTCAAAGCCTTGATGATCAATCGTCATCTGGCGCTCACGCGCAACATCGGCCGTTAAATCAGCTGGAAAACCATACGTGTCGTAAAGTTTAAATACTAAGTCGCCCGGTATAATATCGCCTTTAAGGTCACTTAAGCTTTCTTCTAAAATAGCTAAGCCACGTTCAAGTGTTTTACCAAACTGTTCTTCTTCAATGCGTAATACTTTTTCGATAATTTCTTGTTGCTTAGCAAGCTCTGGGTACGCTTGACCCATTTGCTCAATTAGCGCAGCAACTAATTTATAGAAAAACGAACCTTGCGCGCCTAACTTATTACCGTGGCGCACAGCACGACGAATAATACGACGTAGTACATAACCACGACCTTCGTTAGATGGCATAACACCGTCAGAGATTAAAAACGCACACGAACGAATATGATCCGCCACTACGCGTAGTGACTTATCGTCCATATCTTGCGCGTTAGTTACACTTGCAGCTGCTGCAATTAAGCCTTGGAATAAATCGATTTCGTAGTTTGAATGCACACCCTGCAAAATTGCAGAAATACGCTCAAGGCCCATTCCCGTATCAACAGATTGCTTAGGTAGAGGCAACATTGTACCGTCGCTTTGACGGTTGTATTGCATAAATACAAGGTTCCAAATTTCGATGAAACGGTCGCCATCTTCCTCGGGAGTGCCCGGAGGTCCGCCCCAAATATGCTCACCATGGTCATAAAATATTTCAGAACACGGACCACATGGACCGGTATCGCCCATAGACCAAAAGTTATCTGAGGTCGCAATACGAATAATACGATCTTCACTTAAGCCAATATCTTTTGACCAGTACTCAAACGCTTCTTCATCATCGTGATAAATAGTAACAAGCAGTTTTTCTTGAGGTAATTTAACAACCTCAGTTAAAAACTCCCACGCAAACTTAATCGCATCTTGCTTAAAGTAATCACCAAAGCTGAAGTTACCTAACATTTCAAAAAATGTATGGTGGCGAGCAGTGTAGCCTACGTTTTCTAAATCGTTATGCTTACCGCCAGCACGTACACAACGCTGCGAGCTTGTCGCACGTGTATAAGGGCGGCTTTCTGCGCCTAAAAATACATCTTTAAATTGCACCATGCCGGCATTATTAAATAACAACGTGGCATCGTTACCCGGTATAAGCGAGCTAGAAGGTACTATTTGATGTTGCTTGCTGGCAAAAAAGTCTAAAAACTGTTGCCTAATTTGTGCGGTAGTCATGTGCTGCATTTGAAAGTCTCACCTGTATTTACTGTGCTTGCATTGCAAAATTAATTTCATCGTAGCTAAAACCCCGATACATTAAGTAGCGCACGCGCTTAGCTTTATCTTTGTAATCGAGATCTGGCGGTGTATTCGAATATTTTTTATTGTACGCATCCTGCGCAAGCTCAAACCAATCTATTTCAAGCTCTTCAACTACCATTTCAAGTAGCGAACGATCAATCCCTTTGCCCATAGCTTCGCTTTGTATTCGCTTAAGCCCGTGGCATTTAAATATGTGTTTTCTTACAAAGCCTTCACAGTATCGCTGCTCGTTAATAAAATTGTGCTTTTCGCACCAATCAAGCAGCGTTTCAATAAACTCTTCTGTCGCTTCTTTTTGCTGTAATTTGAGCGTTAACTCACGACGCGAATATTCTTGGCGCCCTAGTAACCAAAGTACATAGTTTTTTAGTTTTTGCTTTAATTTATCATCCATTAAGCGTCAAAACGTCCGCTTGTTTCACTGCTAAGTGGCTTAACATTAATGTCGTCACTCGGTGGTACAACAGGCATAAAAATGGCTTGATAAGATACAAAAAAGCTAATGTAGCAAATCGGCATTAAAATCAACAGTGGTAAGAACGATAAGAACATCGAAAGCGCCATAAATAATGCGCAAATAAGGCCAAAAACGCCAAGTGGCAAAATGTTATGATAAAACACCATTAACGATTTTTTAAGCGCCGTTAAAATACGTGTTTCTTTACTAAAATAAACAAGCGGTACAGCGTAAGCAAACGCCGTTAAATAAATTAGCATTGCCATAAAAAACAAAATGACATTCGCGCCCGAAATACTCTCAAGCATTTGCTCAAGTGCTACGTTTGGATCAAGTCCTGGTTGGCTCATAACAGCCACTGCATCGGCAAATAAGCCATTAGCAAGTAACGCCATTAAAATACCCGCACCCATTTGATAAAGTGCTAAACGTAATAACCCTAAACGATTTCCCTTAGCCGTAAATGGCTTGAGAATATCGGCTAGCATAATTTTTCCGCCCTGTTGCTTACTAAGCACCGCTTGGTAAAACCCTGCGGTTAAAAATGGCGTAGCGAGTGCTGCTACTACTTGCAGCAGCGGTAAAAATAAAGACAGCAGCCCTACAATGCCAATAAATAAATGCATAAAAATAAAGGTTGCTGGCTGGGTTTTAAAAATAAGCCATCCGGCTTTTAACCACTTTAGCCCTGCATCGGCTTTAAAAATTCGTAATTGTGTAGACATACTTGCTCTTAATTTAAAACGAAACACGCCAAGTATAACTTGGCGTAAGGGGGGATTAATAGACGAAACGTAATTAAATGATTAAGGTTTTTTAATTTTCTTAATATCTAACATATGCGCGCCATGCTTAATTTTTGTTTCTAGGTACGATTTATTACCCGCAACACCCGCTTTTATGTGCGCATGTGTGCCCACAACCGAGTCAACATTAATACCGGCATCTTTTAATGCATTAAGCTTTTTAGGATTATTAGTCATTAATTTAACGTGACTTAAATTAAGCGCATTGAGCATTAATACCGCATCCGAAAAGTCACGTAAATCATCAGCAAAGCCTAAATGATTATTAGCTTCGTAGGTGTTCATACCTTGCGATTGCAATACGTAAGCGTCTATTTTGTTGTATAAACCAATGCCACGGCCTTCTTGGCGTAAATACAATAAAATACCGCCTTGCTCGTGCATCATTTCAATACATTCATTTAGCTGCTCACCACAATCACAACGAGATGAGTAAAATACATCGCCCGTTAAGCATTCTGAATGCATACGAATTAGCGGTACATCTTGCTCTGTATCGGCGTTGTTAAACACCATAGCAATATGTTCTTTACCATCTTTTAAATCAGTAAATGAGATTATTTCTGCAGGGATATCACTATTTCTGCCAACTTTAAGCTGGACTCTTGCTCTTACTTGCGCCACGACAAATCCAAATATTTAAATAACTACGACACGACAATAAAGTGATAGTATCACAAAATAGGATAAATACACCGTAGTACAAGACTGTTTATGGCAATTATATGGCGACGACAGGCGTTATTTTCAATGACTATTAGCAATAAATTAATACAAATAACCGCCAATGTTATTTACGTTGATTTACCTTAATCAGTGACACCTATAGGCACGTTTGGTATTTTGTATTTTAAACAACGATAGGGATTATTATGAAACGTCAGCAACTCGCTTTATTTATAGGTTTAAGTTTGTCTGCTTTAAGCGCAACAACTTTAAGCACTAAAGCATTCGCCAGCCAAGCAAGCGATCCTCAAGCGGTATTTAACCAAGCATACCAAAGCTATTTAGCAGCAGTTAAAGCAGACGAAAACGTACAACAAACTGCCAAACTTGCTTACACATCAGGTAAAGCCGTTTACGGTAAAAGCGACGACAATACGGCTAACTTAGCTATTAACTACGCTAAAGCTATTAAAGGCTACGGCGATGAGCTAAACGAACAACGTTTTGCACTTTATGATGAAGCACATACTATTTTAGCGGCTAATCACGGCAAACAATCAATAGAAACAGTTGATGCACTGTTCGGAAAAGCTAACTACACAACATCAGCTTACAAAGCAGCTAACTTTTTAGAACAAGTAATAGGTATAGCTAAAACACAAAATAACCCTAAGTTTGTAGCCGACATGAAACTTGAAGCTGCAACGCTACTGGCTAAAAAGTTTAGTTCTAAAAAATATCGTGAGGCTAAAAACTACCTAGAAGAAGCCGACGAATACTACCAAGAAAACTTACCTGAAAACTCACTAGAGCGCATAAAAGCCGATTTTTTAATGGCCTCATTCGCAGAGGGTCGTAAAAGATACAATCAAGCGATTGAAAGGCTAAACCGTATAGTTACTGTATTCGATAGTAACTTAAACTTTGATCACAGTGCAGAGCTAACAGCTCATTCAAAGCTTGTAGGTCTGTACGAAAAGCAAGGTAAAAGCGAAGAAGCAACTAAACATTGCCTAGCTATCGCTCAAATGGTGCCATGGAAAGAATCGCAAGAGCAAACGCCGCTTTACCGTGTTAATCCTAAATACCCAGTTAACAAAGCCAGATTTAGTACCGATGGTAGAGTTGTTATGGAGTTTGAGGTAGACGCAGCTGGCTTTGTAAAAAACCCAAAAGTACTTAGCTCTGAAGGCGGCAGCGCATTTGAAAAATCAGCCAAAGCAGCGCTTGAGCAATGGCGTTACGCGCCAAAGTTTGAAAATGGCAAACCTGTTAGCGCTATTTCTCAGGTACAACTCGACTTTAAAATTAACCGTCACTAAAAGCGGCTCATTAAAAAAGGCGCTTTTAGCGCCTTTTTTAATACCAACTAATACAAATCCTACGTAGTTAAAATTCATAACTTACGCTAATACCGCCATCGGCTCTTTTTTCATTGCTGTCGCTTGCTTTACCGTAGCCCACATCTAGCTCTAATCTAAAACCAGCGCTGTTCAGTTCATTAAAGTTGTAGCTGTACGTAAGCCCTATGCCGTTTGTTGTTTCTTCATCAAAAATACCGCCAATTACACAACCTAGCGTATTAGCAAAGTCAGTTGCTACATCATTAGTTGAACTTTCACACTCTTGGTCTGTATCTCTTGCACCAATAGCGCCCACAAGTACGCCAAAAGCATGTTTTTTATTATCGCTAACCGCTTGTTCAAAACCTGCAGAAAATCCATCATCAAGGCCTAGTTTATAGTTTGCATACCAGCGCTGTGTGTCGTCGTTAGCCGATAAAGACACCTCAGGAATAACTAAATAAGGATAGCCACCCCCAATCGAAAAACTAACATCGTTAGCAAAAGTAGAACAAGAAGCAATAGATAAAGTGAGTAGTAATATTTTTATTTTCATAAAGTTCCCTTTGAGTAAGTATAAAATGTACTCACTTTAGGAACGCCATGCAATACGACTAAAAGCTCGTTAAATTTAGCTTTAGTAATAAAATAGGGATTAAATTTTAGCGAGTATTTTATCGCTTGCCGCTTCTATTAAATTGAGCACATTTTCAAAGCCATCATCGCCGCCGTAATAGGGATCGGGAATAGCGCTTTGGGCCTGCTCGCCATATTCTAAAAACAGCGCTAATTTGTACTGTAGATGCTCAGGGCACTGGGCTTTTAAATCAGCTAAGTTTTGCGTATCGGCCGCTAAAATTAAATCAAACTCAGTAAAGTCACTTGTACGCACTTTACGTGAATAAATACCTTTAAAGCTGTAACCGCGTTTTTCGCCTGCAGCCATTGAACGGCTATCAGGCGTTTTACCTTCGTGGTAACCAATAGTCCCCGCCGAATCAACTTTAACGTTAACACCTAGCTTTTTAGCGCGGGCTTTTAATACCGCCTCTGCGGTTGGCGAGCGGCAAATATTACCTAAACACACTATGAGTACTTTTTTCATTAAGGATCCTCTAACTAATTTAAAAACCTAAGCTTTAAAACTGTTTTAAAATGCTTTCATCGTAATCTTCAACGTTTAGCGTTACGTTATGTTGCGCTGCAACAGATTCAAGCTCAGCTTGTTTAATGGCTAAATCGTCCATGGTGATTAGGTTATCGTCTAGTTGCCACAATAACCGAGAGCCCGCGTAGCTATAGTGAATCGCTAATAACGCATCGGCATTACCTTCACGACCAGCGGCTTTTAACTTAGCCATTTTACGGGTTATTTTATTAAGTGCTTTTTTAAGCTCCCACACATAAACAACTTCAGTCATAAAGCTATGTGTACGGTATTTATTAAGTAACCACGCAAGCCCAACGCTTGTAATAGCAACGCCTATTAAGTTCCAATGAAAGTGGCTACCACTTTCATCAGGAAATAAAGCAATCAGCGTTTGCGATATAGCCAAGCTGCCTACAGCCAAACCAATACCGCATCCTGCAATAACACGGTTTAAATGTTTACGGTAACGCGCTTTATTTATTTCAATGAGTTGCATAACAGCCTAAAAAGTTAATAAGTAAAAGAATGCGAATGGCTATTGTAACTAAACCCCACATTTTTTATAAAATTATTTCACCCCTTTTTGATTTGCCACCCGTTATAGCTTTGAAAACACCCTAATTGTAGTGGTCAATAAAATTTGGAGCGGCTTATGCACACACTTGAAGTACCTAACAACCCAGTATTTATTAAAACATCGACCGCCGTTATCGGCGGCGCCGCAATGACCTTTGCAGCTTTTGCGTTTATGCAATATTTAATAAGTGGCGAGCAACGCGCACCGGTTAAACCAGGGGACGATATTATAGTAGAAATTTTTCAGGCACCTGAGGATTCAAAAGTCAGGCATATACAAAAAATACAGCCGCCACCGCCAATGCCTAAAGTGCCGCAAAAAGCTCCACCGCTTGATACATCAGCCGATCCTGTGTTGGCAATTAGCGACTTTACGCCAGTTACGATTGACGATTTTGGTGGCGACATTAACAATACCATTAATCGCCCAACAGGGGATGCAACACCCATAGTGCGCATAAACCCTAAATACCCAACCACAGCCGCACGCGATGGCATTGAAGGTTGGGTACAACTAAGCTTTAGTATTTCGCCCACCGGTGAAGTAATCGACCCAGTAGTTATTAACGCCGAGCCAAAACGCACCTTTGACCGCGAAGCAATACGAGCAATTAAACGCTGGAAATATCGCCCCAAAGTAATTGAAGGTGTGGCACAATTACAAACAGGTCAAACTGTACAACTCGACTTCAAATTACAACAATAAAAGCGATGAGCCTATGCTACTAAGTATTAAGTCATGGTTATTTGAAACGCCAAGCAAGGACTGCATGGCAAGTTACGCAAAAAGTGGCGACAATCGTTACTTAGAGCAGCTTATTGCCCTCTACAGTAACGACTTATATCACTACCTTGTTACGCAATCTAATACGCATTTAGCATACGACGTAAGCCAGCAAACATGGCTAAAAGTAATCGAAAAACGCCACCTTTACCAAGCCCAAACCACACCCAAAGCATGGTTGTTTAAACTTGCCCGCAACACACTCATTGACGAATACCGCAGGCAACAACACTTTGTAGAGCTTGACGAAAACACGCATTTAGCAGCACAAAATGATAAAAGCGAAAGCGACTTAAATAGCAGTGACTTAACTAGTGGAGACTCGCATATAGGCAGCTCAAACATAAGTTACGAAGTATTCGACGCCGCACTTAAACAACTCAGCTTTGTACAGCGCGAAGCCATAACCTTACAACAAGAAGGCTTTTCGCTTACCGACATAGAACTTATAACGCAAAGCAGCCTTGAGACCATTAAAACAAGGCTGCGCTATGCCAAGCAAAACCTTAAACGTTTATTAGGAGCAAACAATGAACAAGCCTGATGAGCAGTTTGACCAAAAGCTCACACAACATTACAAAGAGCGAAAAGCGCGCACTACACTTACAAGCGACCAGCAAAAAACGCTACTTAAAAAGGCCACGCACACAAAGCCTAAAAAGTTCGGCTTTACGCTGCAGCTAACCAGCCTTGCCTGCGCACTGGGTGTATTTGCTTTTATTGTGTTTGATAATGACGATGGCATTAACCACGCGCCTAAAACTGTACTTAACAGCGAATTTAACACCATAGACATTCACGACTATTCATTTATAAAAACACACGAAATAAACCAAGCTGGTAGCTACGCAAGCTCTATAAACGAGCAAAAACACGCGCTTGATAGTCAATTAGCTAACGATTTACGCCGCCACCAACAACGTCACATAGAATACGGCACTCTAGTGAAGGTAGATAACGACTGGTACATAGCCAGCTGTAATGATGAAGTACTCGTGCAAATTAAGCATTCACTGTTAAGTGATTTAAAGGGTAAACACGCGGTTGAAAGTAATATAAATACCGGTGATATGCTCGCCATGGCGCATAACGGCAAAGGGCAAATTATTGCGCTTAAACATGCGGGCGCTGGGGTAAAGGTTTGTAGATCCTAATGCCTTTAGTTCCGTAGTGGCATTTTAAATATTATTAAAGGCAACCAAAAAAAGTAAAACTCACAAACTTTTTCTGAATGCTATCTTTCGCCAGCAAATTTCATTCTACGTTTCATATTTAGCCTAATAGGATTGTCAATTTTAGTTAACAATTCTAAATACTTTAAAAAGTTTGTAGAATCAGCGAAATAGTTTGGATAAGCATCCCTTATTCCGCCTACATTTGACGATGAAACGAGTGCAACGACAATCCCATCTTCTGCAGCGGCATATTTTTCCGCTTCAATATAACTTTTTTCGGCGTCTCTCTTACCTTCCAGATCATCCGAAAACAAAGTAGAGGTTAAATTATTTTCATCAAAGTCAATTACCAAAAGTATGTAACCAGGCTTACTATCTATTTCTAAAAGTTGGTTATCAATTACCTTTAAAGAACCTGCAAATGCACCCAAACGCTCTATAACACCTAAATCCTTTAAATAATACAAGCATAATTTATGACTATATATTAGTTGTATATCATTGCTCGAACTTAACTTTTTCGCAAACTTTGAAACAAACTCTTGGGGCGGTAACCCAGAATATAAAGGCATCCTTTCAATAACTTCAAATTGTTCACTAGTAGCACTGAAAAAATCTTTCCATTTATCTTCACCAATACTCGATTTCAAAGCTTGTCCAGTAAATAAGTCGACAATTTCT
Organism: Pseudoalteromonas sp. NZS100; assembly: GCF_015864815.1. NCBI lineage: Bacteria > Pseudomonadati > Pseudomonadota > Gammaproteobacteria > Alteromonadales > Pseudoalteromonadaceae > Pseudoalteromonas > Pseudoalteromonas sp. NZS100. Next base: position 8,312 of record NZ_JADYWM010000027.1, on the reverse strand, counting down.
AAAGCTGTCGCCCAAGAGTGCTGAATATTTGTTCGTAACTGAATTTCAATACTCTTCTCTTTCCCTTCACTATCAATAAAGCGCCCTATTAGATGATACCCTCGATAACCATCCTTTTTAGGTGTTTTGATATAATCCTTATATTTATATTTGCTATTTTTATTTTGAAACTCGGGAAGTAATTTTAAACTTCGGACTACTTTGCGTAATTTTTTTTCATCCTTTAAAATTACTCTACAACCACCGATATCTTGCATATTTTTTAGCTTCATCGTATCAAAACGTTTTAGTTTTGAAACTATAGAAGGATGGCGTTTTAATCTCTTGGCAAAAATTGCTTCACTATCATGTGGTAAGGTTTCCCTTACTAATATTGAAAAGGCTGTGTCTAATGCATCTTCAAATGAAAAGCGCCAAAAAGACAAAATATCCATACTACGAGAAAATAAATCAGGGTCTGTATCACTTAGGTTGGATAATAAAAGTGTTTCTCCAGCTTTAATAACTTGTTTTCCTGAGTACACTTTAATTCCATATTTGTGAATGAGATTTGAATAATAGTTTACCTAAAACCATACATAAATAAAATGCTCTTAATCAGAAGTTTACTTATGTTAGGTTTTTAAAGTCGGCTTTGTATATTGACAGACTAAAAACCAATCTAACGTTTAACACCCTTTCCCATCATCACGCCCTGAAAATAATTAATTGATGAGTAATATGCGCGATAAGGCGAAACTAGGCCATAGATGGCCTAGTTTCGCCATTTACATTCACATTAATTATGCTTTGAAGGATTAAGCGTGCGCTGAGTGGCTAAAGAGAGGGTAACGGTAGCCCCTCTTTACTCACACCCGACGCGCTAGCAAGCTAAGCGCCTACAAAAACAATGCATATTTAACGTTAAAGCTGCAAAGTGGATTGGAGAGCCGTTGGGTTTCGTGTCACTCAACCCAACCTACTTAGCTATAAACATGAGCCTAGCGCTAAACAAATCACTGTTAGTGATTACTGCTTTAAAAGTCGCTTTTCTGGATTATTTAAATACTTTAAGCCAATGGTAACTATGCGTGTATGCACCATTGTTATAACGCGTATTTGCACATTACCAATAACAACAATATCGCCTTTACTGACTTCTCCTGAAAGCTTTTGATTAATCACTTCTTCCAAGCTTATACCCTCTGGGGCGTCTATATGCATGTGGTAAGAGTAAAATATATCGCCTACCAACGTTACCCCTTTCACTTTAAGTTCGTTGTGGGCTAAGTGGCTATCTTGATGGTTTGTTTTATCGGTTGCTGTAAAAACTAAATCAACAAAAGGTCTGTTATCGGGTTTTAAAACAACAAATAAGTGATCGTTTGGTTTTAACTTAGTTGAACCCCGTGGCGGTATGATTGACGGCCCCCGTGTGATCATAGCAACAACCACACTCTCAGGAAGTGCAGCATGTGACAAACTGCGCCCAGAAACCCGAGAAACATCACTTAAGGTGTATTCTACAATTTCTATATCAATATCGTTTAGTGCTGTGATTTCGAGTGTTGCAGCAGCCAAATCAGGTGGCGGCTCTACTAAATTTAGTTTTTTAGCCATCCACGGCATTGTTGAACCCTGTAACGTGGCTGAAATTAACACCACGAAAAAAACAACATTAAAAATAAGTTCAGCCCCTGAAAGGCCAAATAGTAATGGGAATATAGCTAAAATAATGGGTACTGAGCCCCTAAGGCCAACCCAAGATACAAACAAGGTTTCGCGATTATTAAAGCCAAACAGTTTTAAAATAGGCGCTACAGCTAATGGGCGAGCAACAAAAATGAGTGCCAGTGCAATAAGCAATCCTTCTAACCATACATCAACCAATGACGACGGATTAATAAGGAGGCCTAATACAACAAACATGGTTATTTGCCCAAGCCATGCTAAGCCGTCATGAAACAGAAAAATACCGCGTTTATATACAAATTTACTGTTCCCTAAAATAACACCCGTTATAAATACAGCTAAAAATCCACTGCCGCCGAGCGTTGCAGAAAGGCCAAATGAAAGCAGTCCAAATGCGGTTACCATCACTAAATACAAACCCGATGCATTTAGTTTAATTCGATTAATAAACCAAACCGATATTTTACCAATTAAAAGACCACAAATAGCGCCAACACCCATTTGTTGAGCAAATAACTGTAGTAAACCCAGCCCTACTGGCATGTCATTAACGAGCATTTCGAGCAACCCAACCGTTAGAAAAATAGCCATTGGATCGTTCGAGGCGCTTTCTATTTCAAGGGTCGATTTAAGCTTTTTATTTAAGTGAATACCCGCACTTCGTAAAAGTGCAAACACGGCTGCAGCATCTGTAGAGCCAACAATGGCGCCCAGTAATACACCTTGTAATATGGGCAGGTCTAAAATATAAGTGGCCACAAGGCCTGTAATTATAGCGGTAAATAACACCCCGATGGTTGCTAAAGCAGATGCGGGTTTCCACACTTGTTTAATTGAACTGGTGGGCGTTTGTAAGCCACCATCAAATAGAATAATAGCAAGCGCGAGAGTACCCAGAGCATGCGCGGCCTCTGCGTTGTCGAATGATATACCTGCAATACCGTCTTCACCTGCGAGCATGCCTACAAGTAAAAATAGCACCAGCACCGGTAAGCCAACGCGTGCAGATAACTTGCTCGAGATCACTCCAAGTAAAATTAAAATGGCACTAACGAGAATGATATTATCAATTACAAACATAGTGTGGGTTTACAGCCTTATATGAGTTAAAAAGTAAGAATTTATAGCTACCAAAAAGCTTAAAGCTCATGCTATACAATAACCTAAAAAATATAAATACGGGTACTTAAGTCTATATTTAAATTGTTTATTTAATAGCTAGAGCGTCGTTAAGCTTGGTATTACTAGCCTCGGTCTTAATTTAAAAACAAAAAAGCCTGCAATAAGCAGGCTTTTGACTATTTAAGCGATTGTATTTTATAAAACAATAATGCTTGTTATTAAGTACGCTAAAAACGTAAGGCCGCCACCAAATAAGGCATATGGTAGCTGCGTTTTAACGTGGGTGAGTAAGTCACACCCCGATGCAATAGCCGATACAGCGCTAGTGTCGGATATAGGCGAGCAGTGATCGCCAAATATACCACCGCCCAAAATAGCACCAACAACAAGCGACGGCGGTAAACCTAGCGCTTGAATAAGTGGCACACCAATTGGGATTAATATAGCAAACGTACCCCACGATGTACCTGTAGTAAACGACATAACTGCGCCGGTTAAAAACAGCACTGGTACAATTAAGTAAATAGGTAAGTAGTCGCCAACAAGTGATGCTACAAATACACCAGTACCCAACTCTTTTAAGCTTGCGCCAAGTGTAAGCGAAAGCAGTACAATGGCGACCAGTGGCATTAATTCGCCCATGCCTTTAAAGCCGGTATCAACTAATTGATGATGCGTAAATTTACGTGAGCCAATCATTAAAAAGTAAGCGACAACAATGGCTAAAACCGTTGCATATAATACTGATTTAGAGCCGCTGCCCTCTGCTAATACACCATTACCGGTGTAGTACATAAAGCCAACCATGCTGGTAATAAGCGTAATAAGCGGGATTAACATGTAACGCGCTTTAGAGCCTTTTACTTCTTCTTTTAAGTCAGTTGTTTGAAGCTCTAGTTTTTCTTCGGCTTCTTTCATTGGGCCATGCACTTTATCAAACGCGATGGTATAAAAAACAATGGCAAGGGTAATTATGGCGTAAAAGTTATACCCAACGCTGCCCCATAACACTGATACAGCCGACTCACCTAGCTCGTAGTTACCTAACAAACCAAGTACAAACGCACCCCAGCCATTAAGGAGTATTAAAATACACACTGGCGCACTGGTGCTATCAATAATGTACGCTAGACGCGCTCGGCTCATTTTAAATTTGTCGAATAAGCCACGCGATAAAATCCCTGAGGTAAGTACGCTCAAGTTAGATTCTATAAACACCGCAATGCCGGTAAACATGGTTAAAAAGCCCACTTGGCGCTTACTTTTTGCAATACCTTTGTTCATTAACATATTAACAGTTGCTGCAACGCCGCCAGATTCGCGAATGTAGGCAAGCAGTGCACCAATTAAAATACTAAATATTAATATGCGTGTATTACCTGGCGAGCTGGCAACCGAAATAATACGTTCTATGGTATTTAAAAAAGTGTCAAACAAGCTATTACCTTCGCCCTGAAGGGCAAGTAAAAACTCAGAAGAAGCAACAGCAACAAGTAGCGCCATAATCACTTCTTTTCGCCAAAACACGATAGCAATCGCAATTAGCGGCGGTAAAATAGAATACCAATGCATAAAAAGTTAACCTTAATTATTAGCGAGCCACTCTCGCTTTGTACGCGTTTTATCGCTTATTTGTTAAGCCTAGCAGCATAAACTGGCTTAGATTTGTAAACCGCTTAGCTTAATGGATTGCCTTACTCAAGTCACCTGTAAATAAATCACTTAGAGTAATGCTGTTAGTACGTTTTAACCTATACGATAGCTTATTGATTTAGTAGCGCTTCATAAATAAGCGACACCACCGATCCGTACTGCGCGGTTTCAAATTGTTTACCTGTAAATTCGTAACGTTTTTGCGAGCCTTTAATTGCGCTATGGCGAGCATTGGTAAGTAAAACAATAGCTAAATCGTAAGCGGGGTCAACTACGGTCACTGTCCCCGTCCAACCTGTGTGCCCATAAGCCTGCGCGCTTGCATAAGGGCCAAAGTGCCAGCGCCTTGCTTGGTTGTTACCAGCAAGCCTAAAGCCAAGCCCGTAGGTCTCATCGCTGCTTTGCGGCGTTAAAAATTGCGCTAAGGCGCTTGCACTAAATAATTGTTGGTCGCCGTAGCCACCATTATTTAGTAATAGCTGGCAAAGCACCGCTAAGTCGTGAGCATTACTAAATAATCCTGCATGCCCTGCTACGCCATCAAGAGAGTAGTAAGCGCGCTCGTCATGCACTTGGCCTTGTAAAACTCCGGTGCGAACATTATCAAACTTAATGCGCCCGTCTCGTGTGTTGCCGCTAAGCTCAGTGGCTGCAAATTGCTGCGGCTTAAAGCCTTTTTTAAGTGGATTAAATAACGTGTTAGTTAATTTTAGTGGCGCATACACTTGCTGCTCTAGGTATTCGTCAAGGGGCTGCCCAGTTATGCGCTCAATTAGCACGCCTAAAATCATGTAATCAATATCTGAGTAAACATGCTGCCCAGATGATTTACTACTAAAAGGCACGCTGGTAAGTAATAGCTGTTTGGTGGTTTTACTGTTTTGCGAATAAAACGCGTCACCGTAGCTGCCATCTTTACGATGAAAGTCAAATACTGGCGGGTATCCGGCGCTGTGTGTGAGTAAGTCTTTTACTGTGCGCTTTGCTCGCCCTTCACCTTTATATTCGCTTAGGTAGCTTTGCACGGGTTTATTAATATTTAATAACCCTTCGCTTACTAATTTCATAAGTGCAAAATTTGTGGCAAATATTTTGGTGTTTGAGGCAAGATCAAACAAAGTATTAGTTTGCATGGGCTCTGGGCGTAGTAGCATTAAATCACTTTGCTGGTATTGCTTTGCATCGCCATAGGCGGTTAATTTTATTAGCTCGCCATTTTTAACAACGGCCAACACAGCCCCAGGAAAACCTGCTTTTACATCGCGTTCAATTAATATGTCTACTTCAGTAAAATCTATATGCTTTTTTGGTTCATCGCTTAAAGTAGGAAATGCAAAACGCAGCGTTAAACTTGCGCCAGCAGGGAGAATATTTTCAACTTTAAAGGTATTAACACCGTTGTGAGTATTTTTTTCCAAACTGTAATTGTATAAGGTGTTGGCGCTTAGTTGGTTAACGTCGAGCTTTTGATTATTAATGTAAATATCGGCGCTTTGTGCGTTATGGTTTTGTATTAATAATTGCCCGCGCCCTTTGTAAGCTTTAAACGTTCCTCGGTTATTTACATAAAACCGGCTACTTGGATTTACCTCAGGAAACGTTACAACCACTTGTGCATTAGGCAGCTCTACAAGTTGGCTCTTTGTAAGTGGTAGCATCGAGCTAATAGGCTCAGGCGGTGTACTACAACCCACAATAATAAAGCTCAATGCCACTATAAAAGCTTGTTTGATATAACCACACCTGTGATTTTTTACAGCAATAAACATGCTTAGCCCTTATTTATATAACAAGTAAGGCGCTCTTTGCGCTTTAAATTGCGCAAGCCCCGCCTGCCAGCTTTGTTTTATTTGCGCTTCTGATTGTCCTGCTTCTATAGCTAAGCGCAATTTATTAGTACCCGCTAGCTTATCCATAAAGTCAGCGCGCTCAAAAAACGAGATGTTGTTTTTACTAAGCTCCGTGTACGCATTTATTAAGTAAGTTAAATTTAGGCCTGTGGTGTTTACTTGTCTTAAATCGAGCCCTTGCACGGTTTGGTTTTTAAATTTAGGGTTTAAAGCAGCGCCTTTAATTGCGCGCGGTGTAAAATTAAAATCACCTAATGCTACTGGCGAATAGCCAATTACTTGAAATGCAAAGTCGGTGCCTCTACCAATGCTAATAGGCGTTGCTTCAAAAAAGCAAAGTGATGGGTAAAGTGCAATCGCCTGATCGTTAGGTAAATTAGGGCTGGGTTTTACAGGCAAGCTGTAAGTACTTTTGCGAGTGTAATGATCAACAGGGATCACCGTTAATTTTAAATCGGGCGCTTTATTGATCCAGCCCTCGCCCTTGATCATTTTAGCAAGTTCGCCAACGGTCATGCCGTGTAAAACAGGAATTGGGTGCATGCCTACAAACGATTTAAATTCTGGCTCTAATATTGGCCCATCAACGTAGGCAATATTTGGATTAGGCCTGTCGAGCACCAAAAATTCTATCCCCTGCTCTGCAGCGGCTTCCATCATGTAGTGCATTGAACTTATGTAGGTATAAAAACGCACTCCCACATCTTGAATATCAAAAATAATCACATCAACATCGGCTAAAGCAGCTTGGCTTGGTTTTTTATTTTTACCGTAAATAGAAATAAGCGGAATACCTGTTTTACTATCAACGGCATTTTTTACATGGGCGCCCGCATCGTGATCGCCCCTAAAGCCATGCTCAGGTGCAAAAATTTTAGCTATATTAATATTTTTAGTCAGCAGCGCATCTACTAAGTGAGTTTGCCCTACCATTGATGTTTGATTAACCACGAGCCCTACGCGTTTATTTTTTAACTGTGGTAAATATTTAGCATATTGCTGCGCACCTACCATAAGTGAGTTATTAGCTTCGTTGGCTTGCACGCTTGCAATAAAAATAGCGCTAAAAATAAAAAATAACGTAATAAATAGGGTTTTAAACATACTGCAATATCCTTTTAAACAAGGCGTTTAAAATAACATAGGTAATATTAAAGAGCAGCTTTAGAAAGGGGCTAAGTGGACTTAGATATAGTGATTAGATATAGCCATTAGAAGCTGGCGCTTCTCACGCGAGCAAGCTCAGCGTCTACAACGGATAAATAAGCTCGGAGTTTAGATTTAAAGATTAGGGCTGGTTTTACTTGTAGGCGTGCAGCTTGCTGACGCGACGAGCGAAGCTCGTAAATGTGCTGTGAGTTTTATAGATTAGAAGCTGCGCTTCTCACGCGAGCAAGCTCTGCGTCTACAAGTTAGCCATCTACCAATTTCACTTTATTTCAGGCACAAAAAAACCGACTTAATGTCGGCTTGTTTATGAAAGTGGTGGGCGTAGGACGTATCTTGTAAGAGTGAACCTCCGACTGCTTGGTTCTCAATTCGCCTAAACCTACACTTCACTTTATTTCACTTTATTTTAGGCACAAAAAAACCGACTTAATGTCGGCTTGTTTATGAAAGTGGTGGGCGCAGGAGGATTCGAACCTCCGACCGCTCGGTTCGTAGCCGAGTACTCTATCCAGCTGAGCTATGCACCCACTTTCATAGATTGCTTATTTAAACTCTAAGCAGAGCGTATTAATTCAGGCATAAAAAAACCGATTTCCATCGGTTTATTTTTCTTACACTTAAAAGTGTATGAAAACATGAAAGTGGTGGGCGCAGGAGGATTCGAACCTCCGACCGCTCGGTTCGTAGCCGAGTACTCTATCCAGCTGAGCTATGCACCCGCTTTCATTTTTACTATTACTTGTTTTTACTCTAAGTAGAGTTTATAAAGTGGTGGGCGCAGGAGGATTCGAACCTCCGACCGCTCGGTTCGTAGCCGAGTACTCTATCCAGCTGAGCTATGCACCC
>NZ_JADYWM010000026.1:0-46061 GCF_015864815.1 Pseudoalteromonas sp. NZS100 | reverse complement strand
GATTTGAACCCTAGATGGGCTATAAACCCATGCCGGTTTTCAAGACCGGTGCATTCGACCACTCTGCCATCTCTCCGTACGGCGCGAATAATATGGTTAAACGTGTTACTTGTAAAGAGCTAAATATAAATTAATCGTAAATAATAATTAAACGATTAAAAACAAGTCACATTGCTCTTTTGTTGTGCTATTTACTGCAACACGCTTATTAATTCAATACTCAGTAATATTGTTTGGGCCTGCGAGCAATCCAAGAACAAATCAAACAAGCCAATAAACTCAATGCCGTGAATGTTACACTTTGAAAAATTAAGTCAAACCGATTTAAATCATCACTTGGCACTATTACAAACATAAAAGCGGGGAGTACACTTAGCGCTAAAACATAACAACACACTTTAAATGCCCGTCCAAAGTCAAAACGTTTAGACTGTTGCATCCACAAAGTTAACAGTATTAGCATACCTATTGCAGAGCCTGCTATAAAATGCGCTGCATTTGTACTCATTGCAACATACAAGGTTACAAAAGCACCAACAATTCCCCAAATTGACCACGCAAGCCAGTTTTCTTTTTCCTGTAAAAATAAATTTCCCATTGTTTTCGTCTTCTTTATCGTTATTTTTATTAAGACTTTCCATAATGTATCAAAAAACAACCGATTAAAAAACAAACTGAAGAAGAATTATTAACTTTTGTGCTTCCAAGCGCTTCTCACAGCCAAACCAATAACTATTTTATATTACTCTTAGTAACCTTAATGAATTATGACTATGCAAATTGCATAAAGTTCATACTATTTCACAAATTACTAAAATAATGTTCTGGTTTATGGCGAGGTGACTTTTTACACTCGACTTGAGGAGTACCAATGTATAAGTACCCTACTATTTCATCTTGCTCATGTAAGTTAAGCGCTTTTTTGACTGCTCTACTTTGTGCAAAGTAACCTGTGCGCCAAACACCACCTAAACCTTGAGCAAATGCAGCTTGTTGCATTGCTAATACACTACAGCCTGCACTTTGTACTTGCTCGATACGAGGAACTTTTGGGTGTTCTTGATATTTAGCAATTGCTATTACAATCATCGGCGCACGAAGGGGAAGCTCTTTAGCACGGTTAATTACTTTTTCTGTCTGTTGCTCTGCCACTGCACTTTGATGATAAATTTCACCCAGTTTATTGCGTGCATCACCTTGAGCAATGATGAACTGCCACGGTGCTATACAGCCATGATCAGGAACACGTAATGCTGCTTGCTTAATTATGTCGAGCTGCTCAGGCGTAGGGCCCGGCTCTGTTAGTTTAGAGTCTGATTGGCGGGTAAGTAAAAGCTCGATAGCGTTCATAACGATTCCTCAAAATTCAAAACGATAGAGTAACATTTAAAACCTTAAATAATAAATACCGAGAAATTAAAATGCAAAACGGCCGCAAAGGGTCAACTATGCAGCCGTTAATAAAATACATTTAATGCGCTATTTTTTTATAACGTTTCGCTTTAACCAGTAATCAAAACTAACAAAACGCCCACCGCCCATAAAAAATAAACTTAGGAGCATAGCAAAATAAATTGCCGAAAATTCTATGCCATTATTTAAAATAGATGGTTTACCTTTTTCGTATAGGTAATCAGGAAAGCCATGCTCTTCAACTAAGCCTCGAATTTTCCCTATCCTGTCTTGTACTTCTAGTGAGTTTTCGAGGCTTTCTTTTGCACCAGGTATAGATAACCAATCAAGTACTTGCGCAGCACTTGTTTCTGGATTAGTCGGCGCTATTGCAAACCACCCGTTATGCCAATGTACTGAAGTAGCCGCTACAACCATTGTGAACATAAGCGGGATACTGACCAAGCGAGTTAAAAGGCCAAATAATAACAACCAGCCTCCTAAAAACTCACTCCATCCAGCTAAAAAGGCTAGTAAGTCAGGAAACGGTAAGCCTAAACCCCATTCACTATTACCAAACCATTGAACGACATCAGGCGACGCTAAAAAGTTATTTAGAAAGCCTTCTGTTTCAGTGCTTATAGCAAGTTTGTTATAACCTGCGATGATCATAACGGGAGCTAAGATTAAGCGAAATAGTAAAGCAGGTAAACCATCTAAAAACGATAGTTTACCCAATATTGTGTTATAAAAACTGATTAGTTTATTCATGCGTATCCTGTGTGTTCAATGTTTATTAAGTTATAGACTATAAACAACAAAGACCGTATAAATTGATAAACTATTTCAATTTATTTACAAAGGTTAAATACTTCTCGCCACTTGTAGGGCTTCAAAAATAGCGCGTTTAGCATCAATTGCAGCAGCCAGTTTAGCTCCGCCTATCACATGCACTTTTGCGTTATCTGTGTAACCTTCTAGCACTTCGCTATTAGAAACCTGACCTATACACGCAATAACAGTATCTACCGGCAGTACTTGAACTTCTCCAGCAACATTAACTGTTAACCCATTTTTATCAAAACTTTGATATTGGCACTCAGCAATTTGTTTAACACCATGCTGTTTAGCAACTTGGCGATGTATCCAACCAGTGGTTTTACCAAGCTCACTTCCAAAACGACCCGAACTGCGTTTTAACATATACAATTGGCGCTCGTCTTTATGAGGCTGTGCATCACACTCAATCCCCCATTGCGTTTTAAACTCGCTAATAGATTGTGATTTATGTTCACTTAAAAAAGCAACCATATCAAAACCAATACCGCCAGCACCTAAAATAGCGATTGATTTGCCCAGTTCTACTTCGCCGCGTATGACTTCGTCATAAGCAAACACACGCTTATCATCACTACATTTAATAGAGGCTTCACGCGGCCTAACGCCTGTTGCAAAAACAATATCATCATAATCTTTAAGCATTGAATCGTCGTAAGCTTTACTAAGCTCCACAGTTACTTTTAATCGCTCGAGCTCATTTGTGAAGTAAGTAAGTGTATGGTTAAAGTCTTCTTTACCCGGTATCTGCATGGCTAAATTAAATTGACCGCCCATTTGCGATTTTTGATCAATTAACGTGACGTTATGCCTTTTTTGAGCCAAGTAACAACTTGCTGATAAACCAGCAGGACCTGCACCGACAACTAATACATTTTTAGCTTTGGCTGCTTGCTCTAGCGGGTAATCTAGCTCAAATGCAGCTTGTGGATTAACTAAACACGTAGCACGTTTATTTTTAAATACGTGATCTAGACAACCCTGGTTACATCCAATACAAATATTAATTTGTTTAGATTGATTGTTTACATACTTATTAAAAAACTCAGGATCAGCCAATAACGGACGTGCCATCGAAATTAAATCAGCCTCGCCCGCATTTAAAATATCGTTAGCAATTTCTGGAGTATTAATTCGGTTAACAGCAATAACTGGCACGCTCACCACGTCTTTTAAACGTTTTGATGCTTCTTTAAATGCACCCGGTGGCACCATACTCGCAATAGTCGGTACACGCGCTTCGTGCCAACCAATGCCAGTGTTAAATATATCAACACCCGCTTTTTCAAGTTCGGTAGCCTGAATAACAACTTCCTCTGGTGTTGAACCGTTTGGAATCAAATCAATGACCGACAATCTAAAAATAATTAAGAATTTTTCAGATACTTTTGCTCTTACAGCTTTAACTATTTCAAGTGCAAGTCGCATTCTATTTTCTAAGCTGCCACCAAACTCATCATCGCGTTTATTGGTGTGCGGCGCCATAAACTCATTGATCAAATACCCTTCAGAACCCATGACTTCTACGCCATCGTAGCCGGCTTTTTCAGCCATATAGGCAGAATACGCAAAGTCTTTAATTGTTTTTTTAATCGAGCCAAGCGACATCGCTTTAGGTTTATAAGGATTAATAGGTGCTTTTATTGCACTTGGTGCTTGATTGAAAGGATGGTATGCGTAACGTCCAGCATGTAATAATTGCAAACAAATTTTTCCACCGTGTTTATGCACAGCATCTGTGTAGGCGCGATGCTTAAACACATCGTAATAACTATTAAATGAGGAAGAAATAGGTGTTAGCTTGCCACGTAAATTAGGGCTGTATCCGCCTGTAATTAACATCGCGGTGCCACCTTTTGCACGTGCTTCATAAAATGCGCGTAAGCGTTTGCGGTTATGCCAGCCCTCTTCAAGACCTGTATGCATTGAGCCCATAACTAAGCGGTTACGTAATTGTGTGTGTTTTAGTTGTAATTGTTGTTCTAACATCTTGTGCCCCGTTAACTGGTCTAACCTGTATACATTAGCTAATTCTGCTTTAATGGCAAGTAATAAGCAATATGTGCATGCATTTAATTAAAAATAGCAGTAAAAACTTACGTTTATATAGGTTCATAAACACTTCGTTACGATTTAGCAGTTAAATTTATTTTTATTCTAGGCTAAGATGGAACTAATGTATTAACTGTACCAAATTAAGGAGCTATTTTGATAGCAAAGGTATTTAAAGGTATTTGGGCTGGAATTAATTTTTCTCGTCGCTTAATACTAAACATTTTGTTTTTATTACTGGTAATTGTTTTCTTTGTGTCACTCTCAAGTGACGATGATCAAATAATAGTTGAAAATGGCTCTGTACTCAGGCTTAACTTAAATGGCCCTATTGTTGAAGAGAAAACATATATAGACCCAGTTGAAGCCGCAATTAGTGATGCAACCTCTGGTTCTGAAGCACCAAGCGAAATATTACTCGACGATATTGTTGAAGTAATAAACGAAGCGACTAAAGACGATCGTATCACGGTGATATTGCTTGATTTACAAGAGATGCCTAAAGCACATTTAAATAAACTTAAGCAAATTACAAAGGCTATTGATGCCTTCAAGCAAGCTGGCAAAAAAGTAATTGCATCGGGTTATTACTATACTCAAGCACAATACTATATTGCATCGCATGCTGACGAAATAGCTATGCACCCATACGGCAGCGTAGGTATTGAAGGTTATGGCATGTACCCGCTTTACTTTAAAGATGCACTTGAAAAGCTTGAAGTAACGCAGCATATTTTCCGTGTTGGTACATTTAAGTCAGCAGTAGAACCTTTTATTCGTAACGACATGTCCGATGCAGCTAAAGAAGCTAACCGCGTTTGGTTAGGCGCTCTTTGGAGCGAATACAAACAAGATGTTGCCGCTGTTCGCCCGTTTGATGAGTCAAATTTTGACGAAACAATGGACGTATATCTAGAAAAAATGAAAGCTGCCGATGGCGATGCAGGTAAATATGCACTTGATCACCAGTGGGTTGACTCTTTAAAAACAAATCAGCAAGTTCGCAAACAATTAATTGATTTAGTGGGCACACAAGAAGATGGTAAGACATTTAAGCAAGTTTCATTTCGTGAATACTTAAGCTTAATTAAACCGCCTATTGAAATTGATAACCCTATTACCGAAAAAGTAGCGGTAGTTGTTGCTAAAGGTACGATTGTTGATGGTGAGCGTAAAGCGGGCGAAATTGGGGGTGACTCTACAGCTGCCCTACTTCGTAAAGCACGCCTGGATGATAAAGTTAAAGCGGTTGTACTACGTATAGACTCTGGTGGCGGTAGTATGTTTGCCTCTGAAGTTATTCGTGCTGAAGTATTAGCCCTTAAGGCTGCTGGTAAACCTGTTATTGCTTCAATGAGTTCTGTGGCTGCATCAGGTGGTTATTGGATTGCCTCTGCTGCAAACGAAATTTGGGCAGCACCAAGTACAATTACAGGCTCAATTGGTGTATTTGGTACGTTTATGACATTTGAGAAAACCTTATCAAAAATTGGTGTTTATTCAGATGGCGTTGCAACAACCGAAATGGCTGGCTTTTCTATCACTCGTCCACTAAATGAAAAGATGGGTCAAGTAATTCAAATGAACGTTGAGGAAGCATACGGTCGCTTTTTAAATGTTGTTGCTGATGCGCGTAATATGACGCCTGAGCAGGTTGACAAAATTGCCCAAGGCCGTGTATGGATTGCATCTCAAGCACTTGAACTAGGTTTGGTTGATAAGCTAGGCGACAAACAAGGTGCGATTGAAGCCGCGGCTGCACTTGCCAAGCTTAATCATTATGAAGTTAAAACTATTAAACAAGATTTAAGCTCGCAAGAAAAAATGATTCAAAACATTTTTGGTAATGCGTCTATTAAATCTATGCTTGGTTTGCAAACACAAAAAACATCTGTGTTAGCAACACAAGCTAATTTACAAAGTGTTATTAACCAATTAAGTACTGAAGTTGAAAACCTTAAAGATTACAACGATCCACAAGGTGTATACGCACGCTGTTTAGTGTGTAACGTTGCACAATAAAAGTGCATAGCTTCACCTAATCAGCTGTATTTAAAGCTGCTTAACGTTATACTAGGCCCAGTTTTTTTACTGGGCTTTTTTTATGAAACGTAAACGCATTTATATCGCTTATACTGGCGGTACTATAGGTATGAAAAAATCGAGTCGAGGCTATATTCCAGCTGAAGGTTTTTTAACAGAAACCGTAGTGAATAACGCAGAATTTAATCGTGATGAAATGCCTTTGTTTGATATTCACGAATACTGCCCTCTTATAGATTCTTCAGACATGTCTCCAGAGCATTGGCAACTTATTGCTAATGATATCAAAGATAAATACCAAGATTATGATGGCTTTGTGGTGCTCCATGGCACTGATACTATGGCGTATACAGCCTCAGCGCTGTCATTTATGTTCGAAAATTTGACTAAACCTGTGATTGTAACCGGCTCACAAATTCCGCTCTCACAATTACGTTCTGATGGCCAAGTAAACTTACTTAATGCCATGTATTTAGCTGCAAATTATCCTATTGCTGAAGTAAGCCTCTTTTTTAATAACCAACTGTTTAGAGGTAATAGAGCAACTAAAGCACACGCTGATGGGTTTAATGCTTTTGCCTCGCCTAATCTAGACCCCTTAGCGTTATCAGGTATTAATATTCAACTTATTAAGGGTCAGCTTAGCCCATATGTTGAAAATGAGCTGCAAGTTACACCTATTACACCTCAACCTATCGGGGTGCTTTATTTGTATCCTGGCATTAGCCAAGAGGTAGTTAAAAGCTTGGTCAATGGCAATATTAAATCATTGGTGCTACTGAGTTTTGGTGTAGGTAATGCACCACAAGATCCGAGCTTTTTGTCAATACTCGAAGAAGCAAGTAAACGTGGCGTCGTAATTGTTAACTTAACTCAGTGTTTAAAAGGTCATGTAAACATGGGTGGCTATGCAACAGGTAATGCGCTATTAAATATTGGTGTAATAAGTGGGTACGATATGACCCTTGAAGCATGTTTAACTAAGTTACATTATTTATTTAGCCAAAAGCTTGAAGTCGAAACGATTCGTCATTTAATGCAAGATAACTTACGTGGTGAGTTGAGCCGTTAATTTTTACAGGCTAAAAATACAAAAGGCACGCTAAATAGCGTGCCTTTATCGTTTTAAACAACTGTTTTTTATCTAACTTTAGCGTCTATATCTACTAAATCAGTTAAATGACACATTTCACCACTGTGGGTTTTTATGCCATGCTCACCAAAGTAATCACGCTGGGCTTGAACTAAATGCCCATTACTCGGTGTAGTTAATGTTGCTAAATACGTTTGTGTAGCTCCCAATACAGGGAATGCTAAACCAGTCATTATTGCTTGACCGGTAATTTTGCGCAAAGAGTTAGACTCTTTTTCAAGAGTGTCAATAAATTCAACACCTTGTGCAACGCTATCAAGGTAGTCAGCACGGATTATACAACCAGCGCGCCATGTTTGAAGCGTTTTAGATAAATCTACTTTCCACTGATGAGTACGTGATGCACCTTTAATTAGCGCTAGACCTTGACGATACGCAAGTAAGCTTGCAAGTAAGAACGCGTCTTTTAGCTCTTCTAAATCAATTTCAACATTGTTCGTTGATTTAGATGCATATGTCATCTCTTGTGCAGCCGTTGTGTTACATGCATTAGTTAAATGACGAGCTTGAACAGCAGCAACAA
This sequence comes from Pseudoalteromonas sp. NZS100, assembly GCF_015864815.1. Lineage (NCBI taxonomy): Bacteria > Pseudomonadati > Pseudomonadota > Gammaproteobacteria > Alteromonadales > Pseudoalteromonadaceae > Pseudoalteromonas > Pseudoalteromonas sp. NZS100. Next base: position 38,061 of record NZ_JADYWM010000026.1, on the reverse strand, counting down.
GTGAAGGGACAGCAATACCAAGTTCGAGTGCATTTTGCGCAGTCCAAAGACCAGTACCTTTAGCGCCAACTTTATTATCAATTAAGTCCGCAAGCGGTACATTATTATGATTTTCAAGTGACAATATATGGCTAGAAATAGACAGTAAGTAACTATTTAATTGACCTTCTGACCAGTCATTAAATATCTCAGCTACTTCTTGTGGAGAACGATTAGTACCTAAACGAAGTAATTGGTACACTTCTGCAATAAGTTGCATCAGTGCGTATTCAATACCGTTGTGAACCATTTTTACAAAATGACCACTTGCTGATTGGCCAACACGTGCAAAACACGAGTCGCCATTATAGCTAGCAGCTACTTTTTCAAACCATGGCTCAATACGTTCCCAACCACCTTCAGAACCACTTGCCATCATTGCAGGACCATGACGAGCGCCTTCTGCACCGCCAGAAATTCCCATAGTGGCAAATTCAAATTTATTTTGGTATTTTAGTTTACGCGTTATACCATCTTTATAATTACTATTACCGCAATCGACTATCATATCGTCACAATTAACGCCGGCCTCTACAAGTTCATTACAAACTGTATCAACTAACTCACCAGCAGGAACAAGTAATAAAATAGAACGAGGTGCCTCTAAACGCCTTACCATGTCACTTAAATCAGAGACAATGTGAAGCCTATCAGCCATGCCTTGTGATTTGGCACAACTTAGTAACTCTTCACCCGCATGTGGGTTTTTATCATAAGCGACTAGCGTTATCCCTTTTTCAATCAAGTTTAGGGCAAGATTTTTTCCCATAACGCCTAACCCTACTAATGCAACTTGCATCTAGTGTCCTCCTCGGTAACAACTATTTGGTTAGAAAATTCAGTGTATAAATTAAATAATACCGTGTGCATTATACTCATACAGTCATAAAATACTAACTATGAGCCCATACAACATGCTTTTTTATTACAGATAAATAAGCTACGTAATTATATCAAACATCAATGCTCTCGGGGTGACTAAAAGCTACGCTAATTGAAATTAAGATCATTGACGCATTCTGACACCGGTGTCATAATGATGACACAATAGTTTTGTATAAAATAGTGGCAAACCTTTGAAGTTTGCACATAATTAAAATATTTTAATCTAATATAGATGTTTTAATTCAACAAAATAACGTCAACATGCTTTCACCAAGCAAACAGGAGAAATTGATGCTAAGACGCACGAAAATAGTCGCTACCCTTGGACCTGCTACCGATAGAGATAACAACTTAGAAAAAATTATTATCGCTGGGGCTAATGTAGTACGTTTAAACTTCTCACATGGTGTTGCCCAAGATCATAAAGACCGTGCGCAAGCTGTACGCGATATTGCAAAAAAATTAGGCAAGCATATTGCTATCCTTGCTGACCTTCAAGGCCCTAAAATCCGCGTTTCTACTTTTAAAGAAGGTAAAGTAACGCTTGCTGTGGGTGCAAAGTTCACTCTTGATGCAAAAATGGAAAAAGGCGAAGGCGATGTTAACTCTGTAGGTATTGATTATAAAGAACTACCTAACGATGTTAGCCCTAACGACCTACTACTCCTAAATGACGGCCTTATTCAACTAAGTGTTGATGAAGTAGCTGGGCACTTAGTACATTGTACTGTAACTGTTGGCGGTGTTTTATCTAACAATAAAGGTATTAACCGTTTAGGTGGTGGCTTAACTGCTCCAGCATTTACTGAAAAAGATAAAGAAGATTTAATAACTGCCGCTGAAATTGACGTAGATTACATTGCCGTATCATTCCCACGTAGTGGCGACGATATGCGCTACGTACGCTCACTTGCTGAAGCTGCTGGTTCAAAAGCACAACTACTTGCAAAAATTGAACGTGCTGAAGCCGTAGAAACACAAGAAGCTGTTGATGACATCATTCTAGCGTCTGACGCTGTAATGGTTGCTCGTGGTGATTTAGGTGTTGAAATTGGTGATGCAGCTCTTATGGGCAAGCAAAAACTAATTATTCGTCGTGCTCGTTCATTAAACCGTACTGTAGTAACAGCAACGCAAATGATGGAATCGATGATCGATAACCCTATGCCTACACGTGCAGAGGTTATGGATGTTGCAAATGCTGTTCTTGATGGAACAGATGCTGTAATGCTTTCAGCTGAAACAGCTGCAGGTGATTACCCTGAAGAAACTGTTGCAACTATGGCACGTGTTTGTTTAGGTGCTGAATCTCAAAAAGAAACGCATGTTTCTAAGCATCGTTTAGATAGTCGCTTTTCTAACAATGCAGAATCTATCGCACTTTCTGCTATGTATGCAGCTAATCACTTAGATTCTGTTAAAGCTATCATCACGCTTACTGAATCTGGTAGCACGGCTAAATTAATGTCACGTATCAGCTCAGGCTTACCAATCTACTCGCTTTCACGCCATGCGAGTACATTAGGTCAAACAGCACTTTATCGTGGTGTTTACCCAGTATTTTTTGATTCTACAAAAACTGAAAAAGACGGTATGGTAAAAGCGGCACTTGATACTTTAGTTTCTCAAGGTTCTTTACAGTCTGGCGATACAGTAATTATTACTCACGGTGACTCAATGGAAACTGTGGGCGCAACTAACACTATGAAAATTGTAACTGTTGCATAATTACTAAATATAAAAAATGCGAGCTTAGCTCGCATTTTTTGTGCCTGTAATAAAAGCGTTGGCTTTAACTTGCTAATGCCGCTTTAACCTTATCTCGGTAGCTACGGCTCACTTTTAATTCTTGTCCGTTTTCAAGTACTAATAAATACTCGCCACTTACTTGTGTAACCAGCTTACTAATTTGTTTTGTATTTACTATTGCACTGCGGTGTACACGCACAAATAACTGAGGGTCTAGCTCTTGCTCAAGCTCTTTCATTGTTTTACGAAGTATATGCGTTTGTCCATCTTCACAGTGTAAACACATATAGTCACCTGCAGCATCAACCCATTGGATAGTCGCTACAGGTACCCGTATAATTTCACCCTGCTCTTTTACTGCAAGCGATTCTGGGTAACGTCTATCTGTTAAGGTATCGCCAGTCGCTAATTTTTTTAATATTTCTTCGCAATTATTACCAGTAATACCGGCTACAAAACTCGCTAGTTTTTTCTTATGGGCGTTGTCTTGCTGCGTTTTTAAATAAGTATGCACTTTTTCTACCGCCTGTTTTAATCTGTTATCATCAACGGGTTTTAAAATGTAATCGAGAGCATGAATTTCAAATGCTTTTACAGCAAACTGATCAAAAGCAGTTACAAATACAATTGCAGGTAATACTTTTGTACTTTCGCTAAGCGCTCTTGCCACCTCAAAGCCATTCATACCTGGCATCTGAATATCTAAAAAAACCAAATCGATTTTCTCTCTTTGGCACATTTCAATTGCATCAGCGCCTGAACTACATAATTTAATTACTTCAATATCAGAATATTCTTCAAGTCTTACCGCTAAACCTTTTCGCGCTAACGGTTCATCATCAACAATGAGTGTTTTTATTTTAGTCATTTTTCACAGCCTTCTCAAAAGGTACTCGCAGATTAACTTTTAATCCACTTGGCGTATTATGTGATAATACAAACGAATAATTATTTTCATACAACGTTTTTAATCTATCTTTGGTGTTAGCAACACCTACACCTTGAGCGTTAACTAATTGGCCATCAAGTATTTCAGTGCCAGGGCCGTTGTCACCCACTTCTAGTAATAATTCATTCGCAAATACTTGTGCTTTAATATCAATTACACCACCTTCTGTCAGATGGGCAATGGCATATTTAATCGCGTTTTCTATAATTGGTTGCAAAATTAAGCTCGGTACTAAAGCCTCTTTTGCTTGCTCGCTAATATCTACATTTACTTTCAATCGCTCATCAAAACGGACGCGCTCTATTTCTAAATAAAGCATGAGAGCATGTAGCTCTTGCTCAAGCGGTACTTTTTTAATTGGATCGGTATTAAGTGTGTAACGTAAAAAGTCACTTAACCTTGCTACCATTAAGTTAGCATCTTTGTTTTCTTTAACCAAAATTAAAGTAGAAATAGCGTTAAGTGTGTTGAATAAAAAATGGGGATTTAACTGATACCTGAGCATTTTTAGTTGCGCTTCGTGTGCCATCGTTGTGGCCTTTAACGCTTTTTGTCGCTCACTTTGTAATAACTGATAATATTTAACGCCAAAGTACAAACCACTCCAACATAAAATAATATAAACCGAATCTAAACCTTGCTGCAGGTAATAAAACCACTCCTCTGGTCTATAACCATGGCGGTATATTTCCCATAGATTGAATTTTTGAACGACAGCCCATAGAGTGCCCGTTATATAAGAGGCACCAAATACTACAATCATTAATACCCAAGGCGAGGCATTCCAAATTTTACGATAAATATACCTAAGCGGCACTGTCATCAAACAACCAGCGTAAGCATTCAATAAAATAACAAATACGTATATATCACGCATTTCAAATACTTTAGAGCCGATATAATTTACTAACGCGTAACCAATCCAGCCCGCGATTTGCAAAAGCCAAAAAAAACGTTGCCTGTTATCGACTAAAGATTGCCAGTTCAAAATAGATGTTTACTCCGTATGGTTAAAACTAATTCCATAAAATAGGCGTTTGTTATTTTTATTATTTTTACCTATGTAGGGCTAATTTTCACAAAATTAGATAGCCTTATTATATAGATTTATGAGTTTGCATAGCACTACAGCTTGCCTTGCTTTTTAAGAGTCTTACCGCAAACAAATAGTCGAGACACTAAAAAAGCGAAAGGTTATCCACCTTCCGCTTTTTAAATATCAATAGCTTTGTGTAAATTAAGCTAGTTTATCTGATGCTACCTTGTAGGTTGGATCTTCAATCACATTCACTTCAACTAAATCACGTGCTTTATGAAGCAACTGCGTACAGTCTTTACTTAAGTGACGTAAATGAAGTTGTTTACCTGCTTTTGTGTATTTGTCAGCAAGTGTATCAATTGCTTCTATTGCACTGTGGTCAGATACGCGGCTGTGTTTAAATTCAACAATCACATTTTTAGGATCATTTTTCACATCGAATAACTCAGAAAAGTTTTTAACAGAGCCAAAGAATAACGGACCATGTAGTTCGTACACCTTAGCGCCTTCCTGATCAATGTAGTTAGTTGTATATATCTGCTTCGCATGCTGCCAAGCAAATACTAGAGCCGATACAATAACACCCACACATACAGCAATCGCTAAATCAGTAATAACCGTCACGCCCGACACAAGAACAATTACAAATGCATCAGATAATGGTACGCGCTTCATCATTTTAAAGCTTGCCCACTCAAATGTACCAAGTACTACCATAAACATAACACCAACAAGTGCAGCTAATGGGATCATTTCAATTAAGCTAGAGGCAAAAATAATAAAACCAAGTAGCATAAGTGCAGCGCTTATACCTGATAAACGAGAGCGGCCACCTGAGTTAATATTGATCATTGATTGACCAATCATTGCACAACCACCCATTGCACCAAACATACCGCAGGTAATATTTGCAGCGCCTTGACCAATACATTCTTTATTACTATGACCACGAGTTTCTGTGATCTCATCAATTAAGCTAAGCGTTAATAATGATTCAATTAAACCAATAGCCGCTAAAATAAGTGCATATGGGAAAATAATTTTCAGTGTTTCTAAATTAAAAGGCACCATAGGAATATGAAATTCAGGTAAGCCGCCAGCGATTGTTGCAGCTTCGTCACCAGTCATTCCTTTTAAGAAATCTAATACTGTATGCGCCTCTAAATCAAACCCAATCACTAATCCGGTTACAGTTACAATAGCAACTAAAGATGAAGGCACTGCTGTAGTCAATTTTGGCAAAAAGTGGATTATTGCCATGGTTAATGCAACTAAGCCAAGCATGATAAATAATGGATTACCTGTCATCCATTCTTGTCCGCCCATACCGTCTGGCACTTTAAACTGCCCTAGCTGAGCTAAAAATATAACAATTGCTAATCCGTTTACAAAACCAAGCATTACCGGATGAGGAACCATACGGATAAATTTACCGAGCTTAAATACACCCGCGAGAATTTGCAGTATTCCCATCAGCAACACAGTTGCAAATAGATACTCAACACCGTGATCAAGCACTAAACTTACCATGACAACAGCTAGTGCACCGGTTGCACCTGAAATCATACCAGGGCGACCACCAAAAATAGCCGTAATTAAACCAACGATAAACGCGGCATATAGACCAACCAAAGGTTCTACATTTGCAACAAATGCAAACGCAACTGCTTCTGGGACTAAGGCTAACGCCACAGTTAATCCAGATAGAATATCGTTTTTAGCAGAGCTAGGCGCCCTACTGAGTAAGTTAAACATTGAGGTCCTCAAATGGTGTAATGGGTATCAAAAAAAGCGCTAAATTCTACCAAATTAGCGCTCAGTTAACAATTGTCATTATGTGGTTAAGCTAAACTAAAAATGGTTTAGCTTTTAAAAGAAGTGCTTTTACAAAGGAAGGGAAGTACTGCGTTTTACACATGTCATTGTTACATTAGAATGTACTTCTTGAACGTATTCTAAGCTTAGTAAATTATCGCGCACAAAATGCTCATACCCTTCTATGCCTTGTGAAATTATGCGTAGCATAAAGTCCATGGTACCAGCCATAGTGTAACACTCTGTTACCTCGTCGTAGCTCATGATCAGCTTTTCAAACTCAGCAAGATTCTTTTTACCGTGATTTGATAAACGCACATGTGCATATACAAGCATATCAAAGCCAAGTTTTTTCTCATCTAAAAGAGCCACTTTGCTTTTTATATAACCATCTTGCTCTAGCTTAGCGATTCGACGCCAGCATGGAGATTGAGACAAGCCTACTTTATCTGCAATTTCTGCGGTTGATAAACTAGCATCTTGTTGTAAAAGTGCCAATATTTGGCGATCTACGTGATTTAGAGACATTTTATTTCTTATTTATCAAATAAACTGGTTAAATTATACAACCATTTTAAAACTCAGTCTGCTTATTTTTAATGTTTATGCAGTTTGTAAACTTAAAATAAGTAACTTAACCAAACTTACCACTTACAAAAGGATTTATTTTCTTTTCAAATCCCACCGTAGTGTCGCTACCATGTCCTGCCAGTATTTTAGTATTATCAGGTAAGGTTAAAATATGCGTCTTAATCGACTCTATAAGTTGTTCACTGTTCCCCTTAGGGAAGTCAGTGCGCCCTACTGAGCCTTTAAAAATAACATCACCTACAATAACGCATTCATTCTCTTGTTGATAAAACACAATATGACCAGGTGTATGCCCTGGGCAATGCTTCACTAAAAAGCTAAGTTTACCTACGCTCACGGTATCGTTATGGTTTAGCCAAATATCCGGATAAAAAGGCTCAATGGGTTTAAACCCGAACATTTGTGCTTGCATAGGTAAGTTTTCAAACCAGAAGTACTCATCTTTTTGTGGGCCAATAATTTGTACGTTAAATTGATTACGTAAAATATCAGCCCCACCCACATGATCTAAATGCCCGTGCGTTAACCAAATAGCACTTAATTCTAGTTTATGCTCATTAAGGGCTGCTACTATTTTATCAGGGTCGCCACCTGGGTCTATGACTACGGCTTGTTTAGTTTCACTACACCAAATAATACGACTATTTTGTGCAAATGCAGTGACGGGTATGGTTATAATTTGCATATTAGATTTCTTTACTTTTTTGATCCGGGATAACAACTTCTTCTTCGAATGACATAAGTATTGGATACTTTAAGTACGCTTGATCATAAAATGGACTTTGCTCATATAACCAATTTAATCGTGCCTCTGCGTCACGCGCGAATGATTTATCTTTAAGTTTTTCATCAAACTTAAGCGCAAGCTTTGGGTTATCTTTTAGCATTTGGCGTGCATACGGAATTAGCGCATAGTTTTCCATATATTCAGTACGCTGAAAAATAGTATTAAACTCACCCCACGCAAAAAATGAATCAGGGGCTTCCGGGTGCAATAAATGAACCGCTAATTCGCCTGCTTTTTGTTGGGTATTTACTTGGTACCAACCATCTAAATCTACATTTATAGCAGGGACGTAATCAAAAGTTGCTGATACTCTAAAACGCCCTTCAAATGGTGCTTTATCAAACGTGTAGTCTGCCACCTTTGCAACTTTCAAAGGCTGTGTGTTTGCCCCTTCAAGTTTATTAATAGAGACACCATGTAACTTTAGTTTCTTAATTATATTGCGATATACAGGCGGAATAAAAAAAGCTTTAGGTACTTCAACTGTATGTTGTACATCTTTTTGCCAATAAATAGGTAAGTCGGTATATGTATGTGCTTTACCCAAATACTTCACTTCATTTTGGCCTGAGAGCGCATTCATGCTTGATGAATACTCAATACCTTTAAACTGCGCAATCGTATCAGCTTGCTTGGAATAGCCACGCTTTACTATTAACTGTTTAGGAACAAATTCCTGTTCTTTTTTTACTGCATTAGCTAATTCATGACTGTGCTTTGATAGCGCAGTAATAGCACCATCTAAAAATACATAAGTTCCCAATACACGTTGATTGTAAGGCTTCAATGAATGATTTTCGACTAAAATAGTCGGCAATGACTTTAAATCCCCCCAACCATTTGAAAAACGTGGCGTAGCAACCCAGCCCGCTAACCCTTTTTTAAAGTCGCGTTTATCCATAACAAAAACAAGTGGTCCTGGGATGTGTCCTTGCTTCGCTAGCGTATCGTCAATGAGAGGTTTAAAAAACTGGTTTAATGTATCCGATACCGCAGGCGATTCGCTCGAAAATACCGGATTGTAACCATAAGTCACATCGTATTGGTAATCTGCGCCGTCGGTAACGTGTACATCAATGTATAAATTTGGGTTGTAGTCGTTAATAACCTTTAAAACACTTCTAACTTCTGGGGTATCTAATTTAGTAAAATCACGATTTAAATTAAGGTTATTAGCATTTGTTCTAAAGCCCATTTTTGCAGGGCCCCGTTGATTAATGCGATTGAATGCACTGCTACGTTCGTGACCATCTACATTTAAAATAGGAATAAATAATATGTTTACCTTTTTTAAAATGTCACGGCGCTTACCCGTCGCTATATCTCTGAGTAACATGAACATGGCATCTTTACCGTCTATTTCACCAGAATGTATTCCTGCCTGAATAAAAATAGTTGGCTTAGTGCTATTAGCCATTTGCCTTGCTTCAAAAAAACCTTGCTCACTGGCAATTAGCATTTTTATTGCACGTTTACTATTACTATAGCCAATGGTTTGAGATTGAAACTGAGTAGGGTTTGCTGCAACTAATCTATCTACAAATGCCATTGTATTTGCATAATCGGGCGACGCTTCACCTGCAGATAACTCAAAGTCAGTAGTTAACGGCCCTTGTTTTTGTAAAAGCTCTACGCTTTTCCCCTGCCACTCAATGAGTGGAGGTAAGTGTGCGTCATACGCCACACTTGCAGATAAAATTAGTAAACTTGCAAACATAAAATTCTCTAACAAACGCCTTAATTATATAAATTATATCAACTAAATTTTTTATAATGAGGAAACTGCGGTGATTCAACAAAAAAATGCAGCCAAATACATTTCACTCATTCACACCCGTGTTTTTAGGCTTTATAACCTTATTAAGTATTATACCAATGCGCAATAATACTTAATCATTTTGCGGGGCTAACCATGTCGCTATCTGCGTTAAAAAACTCTCATTTACGACTGCATGGATGCAGGAGCAATTGCCGAGAACAACTAAATAGCGAATTTTTGCCTAGCTATCAACACGTTTTTCCGCCCTCAAAATAGATCATTTAATTAAGCGAATTGGTATTACTCATTGGTTTAAGTTACTAAATTACAGGCACAAAAAAAGGAGCCATAGGCTCCTTTTTAATACTTATATAAAAAAGCTTAAGCGGCTAGGCCTTCTTTTGCTTTTTCTACAAGCGCTGCGAATGCAACTTGGTCATAAACAGCGATATCTGCAAGGATCTTACGATCGATTTCTACAGAAGTCTTTTTAAGACCATTGATAAAACGGCTGTAAGACAGACCATTTTGACGTGAAGCAGCATTGATACGTGCAATCCATAATTGACGGAAAGTACGTTTCTTCGCACGACGGTCACGGTAAGCGTATTGACCCGCTTTAGTAACAGCCTGGAAAGCTACGCGGTAAACACGTGAACGTGCTCCGTAGTAACCTTTTGCTTGTTTTAAAACTTTTTTGTGACGTGCACGTGCGACAACGCCGCGTTTAACTCTTGCCATTTCTAAAAACCCCTATTAAGCGAACGGTAACATACGTGAAACTAGACCATGGTCATTTTTATGAACCATCATCTTAGGACGTAGGTGTAACTTACGCTTAGAAGTTTTCTTAGTCAGAATATGACGAAGATGCGCTTGTTTACGCTTGAAACCGCCAGAAGCAGTCTTTTTGAAACGCTTAGCAGCGCCACTGTGACTTTTTAGCTTATAAGCCATTGCAATAACTCCAATTGTATTGCTTTTAAATTAGTAAGCAGGCGTGAGATATATTTCTATAGCTCCACTTTTAGGCCTAACTTACTGCCATGTTCCGGTGAAGACCCAACATAAATGCCGCAATCTTGCTTTAAGACCGGTTAACTCAGGTGAATATTCGCATATTGCTTGCAGACCTGAGCTAATTTCGGTGCGTATTATCGCTTAAAAATTATTTTTTAGCAACAGGCGCCATCATCATAACCATTTGGCGGCCTTCAACACGATTTGGGAAAGACTCAACTACTGCAAGCTCTTCTAAATCGGCTTTGATACGGTTTAATAATTCTATACCAATTTCTTGGTGAGCCATTTCACGACCACGGAAGCGGATAGTAATCTTAGCTTTATCACCAGCTTCTAAGAACTTACGTAAGTTGCGAAGCTTAACCTGATAATCACCTTCATCCGTACCAGGACGGAATTTGATTTCTTTTATCTGGATTTGCTTTTGCTTCTTCTTCTGCTCTTTTAGTTCTTTGCTTTTTTCAAAGATGAACTTACCGTAGTCCATGATTCTACAAACAGGCGGCTCAGCGTTTGGACTGATCTCAACAAGATCAACACCCGCTGCATCGGCCATAGTTTGCGCGTCTTGTAATGACTGAATTCCAGCTTGTTCGCCTTCAATGTCAATTAAACGAACTTCTTGCGCTGTAATTTCTTCGTTAATACGATTTTTTTGAGCTGTTTGTTGCCCTTTCTTGCCGCCTCTAATAGTACGTTCCTCCAAGAATATCAATAATATAAGCGTGTAAATGGCTGTTTGTTAATGCCTTACACGCTCGATTTTTACTGTCGATTTTTAATTTCTTCACTAATTTTAGCTACAAAATCATCAACATTAAATTTGCCAAGGTCTTCACCTGTGCGAGTACGCACTGCTACTTCTTGCTGTTCAACTTCTTTATCGCCAACAACAAGCAAGTATGGAATACGCTTCAGTGTATGCTCACGGATTTTAAAGCCAATCTTCTCATTTCTCAAGTCAGCAGCGGCTCTAATTCCAAGTTTATTTAATTTTTGTACAACTTCTTTAACATAAGGAGCCTGTTTATCGGTAATATTCATAATTACCACTTGCTTTGGTGCAAGCCACGTCGGGAATAAACCAGCGTACTCTTCAGTTAAAATGCCAATAAAGCGTTCAATAGAACCTAAAATAGCACGATGTATCATTACAGGTGTACGACGCTCGTTATTTTCTGCTACATAAGTAGCACCTAAACGACCCGGTAATGCAAAGTCTAATTGCACTGTACCACACTGCCACGCTCTGTCTAAACAATCGTACAAAGTAAATTCAATCTTCGGACCGTAAAACGCGCCTTCGCCCGGAAGATAATCAAATTCAATATCGTTTAGCTTAAGTGCATCAGCTAAAGCAAGCTCTGCTTTATCCCACATATGGTCTTCACCAATGCGTTGTTCTGGGCGAGTAGATAGCTTAACTACAATCTTCTCAAATCCGAATGTTTCATATGTATCATAAACCATCTTAATACACGCTGACACTTCGTCCATTATCTGCTCTTCAGTACAGAAAATGTGAGCATCATCTTGTGTAAAGCCACGTACACGCATTAAACCGTGTAGTGCACCTGATGGTTCATTACGGTGACAACAACCAAATTCAGCCATACGAAGTGGTAAATCACGGTACGATTTTAAACCTTGGTTAAAGATTTGCACGTGACCAGGACAGTTCATAGGTTTAATTGCGTATTCACGTTTTTCAGACTCAGTGGTAAACATTGCTTCTGAATATTTTTCCCAGTGACCTGATTTTTCCCAAAGTGAACGGTCCATCATCATTGGACCTTTTACTTCTTCGTACTCATATTCGCGTAATTTTTCACGTACAAATTCTTCAAGCTCGCGGTAAATGCTCCAACCATCGTTGTGCCAAAATACCATGCCTGGTGCTTCTTCTTGCCAATGCCATAAATCAAGCGCTTTACCAATACGACGGTGATCGCGTTTTTCAGCTTCTTCAAGGCGCTTTAAATACGCTTTAAGTTGCTTTTTATCGCCCCACGCGGTGCCATAAATGCGTTGTAGCATTTTGTTTTCTGAATCACCACGCCAATATGCACCCGCCACTTTCATTATTTTGAAGTTTTGGCAAAATTTCATGTTAGGAACGTGAGGTCCACGACACATGTCTACATATTCTTCGTGATGATATAAACCTGGGCGGTCATCTTTAGCGATGTTTTCGTCCAGAATTTCTATTTTGTATGTTTCGCCACGCGCTTCAAATGTATCGCGTGCTTCTTGCCAGCTTACTGTTTTTTTCACTACGTCGTAGTTGGTTTTTGCAAGTTGCAGCATACGCTTTTCAATTGCTTCAAGATCATCTTGTGATAATGAGTGTTCCATATCGATATCGTAGTAAAAACCGTTATCAATGGTAGGACCAATTGCCATTTTTGCGTCTGGGAAAAGTTGCTTAACTGCATGACCGATTAAGTGAGCACAAGAGTGACGAATGATTTCAAGGCCGTCATCGTCTTTAGCGGTAATGATCTCAAGACGAGAATCTTCACAAATTTTATCACATGCATCAACACGGTCGCCATTTACACGGCCCGCAATGGTCGCTTTAGCTAAACCAGGACCAATGTCGTTTGCAACATCAAGCGTGCTTACAGGGTTTTCAAAACTACGTTGACTTCCGTCTGGAAGAGTAATAACTGGCATTATAAATCCTTGCTACAGTGGTGACACCTACAATGTATCACGTGTATTTTTAATAAATTAAATGAGAATGACTCGACAACGCTTTTACGAATAAGCATTGACTAATATATGTAGATGAGGAGTCTATTCAACTACAAAGATATATTGTCGCGTGCCGCGCATTTAATTACAAGTTTAAAGGGGTGAAATCCACCCGTTTTATCCACAAAATGTAGCTTTTAAAGCAAAAAAATCATTTTATTAAAATATAAAAGCATCAATGCATTAATTACGCGCCTACAACTATACCCACACTCGCATTTTAATGTGCGTTGCGTATAATACTGCGTAATTAAGTTATTTTAGAGAATAGACATGAGAACATGTGGTGTAGAAATTACCGGTAGTGATGTACTACTTTGTATTTTAAGTAAAGATAATGACGTATTTGATATTCGCGATGTGCGCCAAACACGCTTTACCTTAGGTAACGGTAACGACACTGAAGTAATGCGTAAATTTCAATTCGATTTTGCAAAACTAATGCAAGATTACCAAATTGATTCTGTTGCAATTCGTGAGCGTCAGCCTAAAGGTAAATTTGCTGGCAGTGCAAAAGGCTTTAAAATGGAAACTGCTATTCAATTAATTGAAGGCTTAGACGTTCGCGTGTTTTCTACAACAGAAATTAAAGAACAAGTTAAACGTAATCCAATACCTATTGCCTTTGAAGAAACAGGCCTTAAAAAGTACCAAGAAAATGCTTTTGTAAACGCTTACGTTTACATCATGAAAAAAACATACCGCAGCGACGAAATGTAAACTCATTACTCGTTTAAAAACGCGTACTTACATTGTAAGACGCGTTTTTTTGTGTCTAAAAAGTAGTATTAGCTTTTATTAATCTAATAATACATTAGTCTAACCACACTTCTCTTTGTCGACAATATGTGTTTATTTTAACTTTGTAGTTTACATAACTCATACACATTTTCATGGAGAGAGCAATGCACACACACACTATTGCGGCAAAAGAAGTAGAACAAATAAATCACTTACCGTTATCGCAAAGCTATTTTAAAGGTATACAAAGCACACCTTTAACAAATTCAACTATAGGCGAGTACTTTGACTTTATTGTCGACAAAAACCCAAAGGCGTTAGCTGTTGTAGTTCATCACCAGGGTATTCGCTTAACGTATAAAGAATTTCAAAAAGAAGTTAATCAACTTGCTATGGGGTTACTTGCCCTTGGCGTGAAACCAGGCGAGCGTGTTGGTATTTGGTCTCCTAATAATATTGAGTGGTGCTTAACCCAATTTGCAACGGCAAAAATTGGCGCAATAATGGTGTGCATCAACCCGGCCTATCGCCCTAACGAATTACAATACGCCTTAAATAGTGTTGAATGCTCTACTCTAATCACAGCATCAAACTTTAAAGGCAGTGATTACTTAGAAATGCTTAATTGTTTAGCGCCAGAACTTGCAACTTGCGATAAAGACACACTTAATTTAAAAGCACTGCCCACTCTTAAAAATATAATCCGCATTGGCGATGAAGCATCTCCTGGTATGTACTCTTTTAATGATGTTATTAACTTGCCAACATCAGCACATGAGCTTGAATTAAAAGCAATAGGTGCAAACTTAAATGCTGAGCAAGACATCAATATACAATTTACATCAGGCACAACAGGTAACCCAAAAGGCGCAACGCTCACTCATAAAAACATTTTAAATAATGCGCTATTCGTCGCCGAATCTATGCACTTTACGAGCGATGACAAGTTATGTATCCCTATCCCGTTATATCATTGCTTTGCAATGGTATTGGGTAGCTTATTGTGTGTTAGTAAAGGTGCAGCAGCCATTTATCCTAGTGATTCGTTCGATGCAAAAACCACACTCGATGTAGTTCAACAAGAAGGATGTACAGCGCTGCACGGTGTACCTACTATGTTTATTAGTGAGCTTGAGCTGAGTAATTTTACCGATTATGACCTAAGCACTTTACGCACGGGTGTAATGGCAGGCTCTACATGCCCAGAGCAAGTAATGCGAAAAGTACAAACACAAATGAACATGCATCAAGTACTGATTGCTTACGGGCAAACGGAGTGCAGCCCCATAAACAACATTACCGAAACAGACTCTTCAATAGAGCGGCAAGTAACGACAGTTGGCCGGGCTCTTGCCCATACCGAGGTTAAAATAATTGACGAGCTGGGTAACATTCAAAAAATTGGTCAACCTGGCGAAGTGTGTAGTAAAGGTGCAGGCATAATGCGCTGCTATTGGAATGACGAAGCTAAAACAAAAGCCACAATAGATGACGAAGGGTGGCTGCACTCTGGCGATTTAGGTGTCATGGATACAGAAGGGTTTGTCACGATTGTTGGGCGTATAAAAGATATGATTATTCGCGGCGGCGAAAACATTTACCCTCGAGAAATAGAGGAAGTACTTTACACCTACCCGGGCATTCAAGATGCTGCCATATTTGGTATAACCGATGAAAAGTATGGCGAGGAAGTGTGCGCTTGGATCCAACCAAAAGAAGATGCTGTACTTAATGAGCAAGCAATTCGTGACTTTTTAAAAGACAAACTAGCCTACTTTAAAATGCCACGACATATCCGTTTTGTAGAAAACTACCCAATGACAGTAACAGGTAAACTGCAAAAATTTAAAATGCGCGAGCAAATGCAAGAAGAGCTAAGCGACAACGCTTTTTCCTAGTTTCGTCTTTAAGTAACTGAGGCTCTGGATAGGGAATTTATCTCAGAGCTATGTTCAGAGCTAGCAGCGTTAAATTTACGTATGTTAGGACTAATACTAAAAAGCACAGCCAATTGGCTGTGCTTTTTATGTACTGAATTGTACTGAATTTATTATAAATTCAGCATTCTCTTTTTTAAACGTTCTAAATCAATCGCACTCGAGCGCACTGTTAATTTAATATGGCTGTATTCATATTCTTCTTTAACAACACTCATACTCGATCGGATTTCGCCCACAATACCTTTGGCTGTGTACGGGATAACAATCTCTTCTTCAATCATGTCCTCTTGAGCAATGCCAATAATGTATTTGTGCAGTTTACTAATATCATCTGGATTACGTGTAGAGGTCATCATCGCATCAGGAAACTCATCCATTAGCGACTGCTGCTGCTCAGTACTTAATTGGTCTGACTTATTCAGTACTAATAGTTTTTTGCTACCTTCTACCCCAACTTCTGCCAGTACTTTATGTACTACTTCAAGCTGTGAGCGAAAAGAAGGATCTGAAGCATCTACAACATACAACAATAACGACGCATCATGTGCCTCAGCGAGCGTTGAATGAAATGAAGCAACCAAATCATGAGGTAATTTTTTAATAAAACCAACCGTATCTGAAACCAATATACGAGGCTGCGTAATCGGATACAGCGCGCGAACAGTAGTATCTAGCGTTGCAAAAAGTTTGTTTTCGCCTTCTACATCACTACCTGTAATTGCGCGCATCATTGATGACTTGCCCGCATTGGTATAACCAATTAAAGCCACTGAGAATAGCTCAGAGCGCTGCGTACGTCTGTCCATCATTACATCTTGAACACTAACAAGTTCACGCTTTAATTCTGCTAACTGATCGCGCACCTTACGGCGATTAAGCTCAAGTGTGGTTTCACCCGCACCTTTACCCATTTGGCGTTCTTTATCACCTGTTGATGTTTCACGCAGTCGTGGCGCTACATAATTAAGGCGAGCAATTTCAACTTGTAGTTTTGCAGTTTTAGTACGCGCATGACGACTAAATATTTCAATGATAATACCAGTGCGATCAAATACTTCTACACCTAATTGGTTTTCAACATTACGCAGTTGAGAAGGCGTTAAATCACAGTCAAATACCACTACATCAGCACATGCAAAATCTAAATCGTTTGATGGAATTTCTGAGGATATTTCGGTTAAAGGGTCTTCATCAAGTAAATCATCTTCTTGCTCGTTTTCAACCATCCCTTTATTACCGGTAAGGTGTGCTATTTCAGCTAGTTTACCTGAGCCCAGTACATTAACTTTTTGAGTTGAGCTTTGCTTTTGCGATTGCGTACCTACGACTTTAAATCCTAACGTAGTCACCAAACGAGCAAGCTCTGCAAGCGACTCTGTTGCTTCGTCGCCTTTAAATTGTGGTGTGCTAATAGAAATAAGTAACGCATTAGGAAGTGATGGTTTTGCAGTTAGTTGCATAATTTTTTGTCTTAATGCACCTAAAGTGCAAACCTAATTTTCATTCGAAAGTAACTTGATCCTACGCTGTTATAGCCCAGCTTTATAGGGTTATAGTTCACTAATGGCGTTAATATTTAAAACTAACCATAATATACTCAATTTTATGGCTAGTTTTAAAATCACATTATAGTAAAGCCTTATGTTCAGCTTTAATATTAAACGACGCCCTGCTCAATCATTGCATCGGCGACGCGCCTAAAGCCTGCAATGTTAGCGCCTAATAAAAGATTTCCAGGCTCACCAAATTCTGTAGCGGTATCGTTGGCGGTAACAAATATATTTTTCATAATTTGTTTTAGCTTTTCATCAACTTCTTCAAAGGTCCAACTTTGCATACTCGCATTTTGTGCCATTTCTAATTGGCTTGTCGCAACGCCGCCGGCATTGGCCGCTTTACCTGGTCCATACGCAATTTTTGCAGCAATAAAGCAATCAATAGCCTCTTTTGTTGAAGGCATGTTTGCGCCTTCACTTACTAATAAACAACCGCCGGATAATAAAGCGCTTGCATCCGCCTGTGTTAATTCATTTTGTGTGGCGCACGGAAAAGCAGCGGCAGCATTAAAGCGCCAAACAGCGTGCCCATCTTTAGGGTAGTCATTTACAGAAATATAAATAGCATCGGGGTGAGTTTGTTTATATTCGCTCAAGCAATCACGCGATTGCTCTTTCAAACATTTAATAAGATTTAAATCTATACCCGATTCATGATACACAGTGCCACGAGAGTCGCTGCAACTTACTGGTGTTGCCCCCATTTGATAAAGCTTTTCCATTGCATAAATAGCAACATTACCTGCGCCCGAAACCAAGCAGCGCTTACCTTGTAGGCTATCGCCGCGCGCTTGCAGCATATAGTCAGCAAAATAAACAGCGCCATATCCCGTGGCTTCTTTTCGTACAAGCGATCCACCCCACAATAAGCTTTTACCTGTTAAAACACCTTCATAGCGCCCAGTCAAACGCTTATATTGACCAAACAAGTAACCTATTTCTCTCGCCCCTACTCCAATGTCTCCAGCGGGTACGTCGGTTGTAGGGCCAATATGGCGATAGAGCTCGCTCATAAATGATTGGCAAAAACGCATTATTTCAGCATCTGAGCGCCCTTTTGGATCAAAGTTTGCCCCGCCTTTACCACCACCGATTGGTAAACCTGTTAAAGCATTTTTAAATATTTGCTCAAACCCTAAAAATTTAATTATGCTGGCATTCACACTTGGGTGAAAACGTAAGCCACCTTTATAGGGGCCAAGTGCAGAGTTAAACTCAATTCTGTAGCCTTTATTGACCTGAATATTGCCTTCGTCATCAACCCAGGGAACTCTAAACATAATTTGGCGTTCGGGCTCAACTAAGCGTTGTATAATGGCATTTTTTTTGTATTTTTCTGAGTTTTCTAAGATAGGTTCGAGTGATTCAAGTACTTCTTCAACAGCTTGATAAAACTCGCATTGTGCAGGACTACTATTTTTTAATTGTGCGATTGTGCTATGGATATAATTCATAATTATTCTTCCGTGTTAATAATAAAAGTATTTATCAGATGTTAAAGTAAACGTGATCAAGTTTATGATTCATGCTTTAAAGTCTTAATTTAATATAATTAACTATTACCTTAGCATGAAAAATTGAGATGTTTAACGCGTGCTGCGTGAATTATTTTTGATTGGAAGTTTGATTTTTATGTATTAAAGATGAATTTAAATTCACAGATTTAAAATTAGAACAGTGCCAAGCGAGTTTTTATATTTTAAAAGGGAATTTTAGAAGTATTTGGTTAGGTATGGGTTTGTTTAAAAATATAACAATTAATGGGCTTTATACTGCATTGCGCTCGCAAAAAACCCACTAACTAAAAGCTAATTAGCTAAAACCAGTTACTCAGCAGACTCTTCTGGGCGGTGCTGCTTTTGTACGCCAGTTAAAAACAAACGTAATATTTGATCGTTACAAACACGGTAATGTTTGTTATCTACTTTTCGAGAAAATGCGCTTAACTCATGTTTACTTAAATCAAAATCAACAAGTGCAAGTGTTGCTATAACATCTTCTGCTTTCATATTTAAAGCAATACGTAGCTTCATAAAGATAATATTGTTGTTTAGCTTTTTCTCAGGCTCTGGTTGCTCACCTTCGCGTTTGCCACGTTGGGTATTAATAAACCCATTTAAAAAGCTAGCAAACTCAGTATCACTTATTGGGGTAAAAGCCTCTTCACCTTCTTTAGTTAACCATGCAATTACTTGCTCTTTGGTGACCGTATGCTCTGCTGATGCAAAAACATTGACCATAGCAGTATCAGTTAAGTTAAAAGTGTAGCGAATGCGGCGTAAAATATCGTTATTAGTCAAAGTAAATCCCAAAGTGAGGTATAGCAACCAAGCAGTTATTGCTTAATTTTAAATAAGCACCTAGTTTAACAGGTTTCGTTATAGTGCCCTATTGTTTATTACTGTTAACGCTAAGGATAAACAAACCTTAGTGCTAATAAAGGAAATACCAAAATAATAGAACCAAATAACCAAATTATCATTGCTACAAAGTAGCGTTTTTTAGAATTAGCCCTAAAAGCACGTTTTACATTATTGATATAATTGCTACCGCTTCCTAAATAAAGCCCATTCAACATTGCAATCCCTAACAATAAAACAATGCCAATTAAGCACACTATCACACGAGACACACTTGTAATGGTGTCCATTAAATGCGGGAAAAACACCCCAGCTAGCATAATAAAATTTAATAATAAAGTGAGCGAAAAGGCAAAAACGCCATCTGCGCCACTTGCTGACTTTGAACGTTTTTTTAGCCATTGCACATAAACAAAGTGCATTGCACTGTCAAAGTGCATTGCACTGTAACTGGCTCGCATGTTAAACCCTTTTACTAATTACCAAGCACTTTGGCAGGATCTACGCGCGTTGCTTGCCATGCAGGATAAATAGTGGCAAGTATCGCAAGCACAAACGTAACAATCACTGTAATACCAATGTCTTCAAGTACTAATTTACTTGGTAAAAACTCTATAAAATAAACACCCTCAAGTGGATTGGCTCCAAATAATTGGCTTATCCACGTAAAAAGCTCACTTATATTAAGCGCTAATACCACACCAATTAGTGTCCCTAGTGCCACGCCTACAAATGCTTGCATTAAGCCTTGCATCACAAAGGTGGCTAAAATAGTACTGTCTTTCGCGCCCATGGTTTTTAAAATTGCGATATTGCCTTGTTTTTCGCGTACTTCCATCACCAAGGAGGACACAATATTAAAACTGGCTACCGCTATAATTAAAAACACCACAATATAAACAATGGTACGCACCATTTGAATATCTTGATAAAGGCTACCTTGGGTTCTAAACCAACTAGAAATATACACGTAGTCGTCAATAGTTTGCCCTACTTTTAGCGCTATTTGATGCGCCGAAAACACATCATCAACACTTAACCGCAGCCCTGTTACTTGGGTTTCATCGTAACCCAATGTTTGCTGTGCTTTGTTAATGTGTATAAATGCAGCGGTACTATCAATCGGTCCGCCCATTTCTATAACACCTGCAAGGTTAAGTGTTACGCGTTTAGGCGCTAATAATGATTGACCTTTTTGACTAATTTGCGGAATAAGTAATGTAATGTTATCGCCTACTTTTGCATCTAACTGTTTTACTATTTGCTTACCTAAAATTACATCGTCAAGGCCTAGCTGGCTGACTAATTTACCACTGGTAAACTGGTTTACCGCCGATACATTACTCTCTAGCGATGGCTCAACCCCCCGAATTTCTATCGCTTTTAGCTGGCTTTTATATTGCGCCATTCCGTTAACGGTAATAAATGGCGCAGCCCCTGTTACATGCGGTTGTGTTTGTAAATCCTCAACCTTTTGCGACCAATTCGCAATGGGTCTACTTGGTGCTACATATTCAACCTGCGGCACAACACTTAGTAATCTATGTACTAGTTGCTGCTCAAAACCATTAATTACCGACAGTGCCACAATTAAAACCGCGACACCTAATAAAATACCAATAGTCGACGCTTTAGCGATAAAACTAACAAAGCCGTTTTTTTCATCTTTGTGGCCTGAATAGGCTCTAAAACGTTTACTTAAAAATGCACTAAGCAACATGCTGCGACTCTTTAATAGCTAGTTTTCCATCGTCTAAATAAGCTATTTTGCCTAGCTTATCGGCAAGTTCTAAATCGTGTGTAACTACCACAAAACTGGTGTTTAAGCTTTGGTTAAGCTCATTAATTAAATCGTAAATTTTAATCGCATTTTGTTTATCTAAATTACCGGTTGGTTCATCAGCAAGCACAAGCGCAGGTTTTGTAACCAGTGCACGAGCAATAGCCACGCGTTGGCGCTCTCCACCAGAAAGCGCAGACGGTTTATGCGAGCTGCGATGTGCAAGGCCTACTTTTTCGAGCATGTCGAGCGCTTGAGCTTTGGCTTCTTTTGCACTCAAGCCTTTAATTAATAATGGCATAGCCACATTTTCAACTGCGCTAAACTCCATTAATAAGTGATGAAATTGATAGATAAAGCCCAAGTTTTGGTTTCTAAATGCGGCTTGCTCTGTTCGCGAAAGTTTTGCAACTTCTTGGTTTTTAATTTTAGCGCTACCTGAGCTTGCGGTATCTAATGTGCCAAGTATGTGTAAAAGCGTACTTTTACCAGAGCCAGAACTCCCCACAATAGCGAGCATTTCACCTTGCTGCAGCGCTAAATCAACGCCTTTTAATACTTCAACTTGGTTGCTGCCATCTTGATAAACCTTACTTAAATTTTCACAACTAATTACTAAATCATTCATAACGTAATACCTCTGCTGGTTTTACTTTTGCGGCTTTACGCGCAGGATATAAGGTAGCTAAAAAGCTCATAGCAATACTGGCAAACGCTATTATTACTAAACTCAAAATATCAAATTTTACCGGAAGCTCTATACCCGCCAATAAGTTTAAGCCCACTAATGCAAGTAGCTCATTTATATATAAACTAAATATTACACCTAAAAATGCGCCTATTGCGGTACCAATTACGCCGTTATATAAGCCTTGCACCATAAACACTTTTTGCACTTGCGAAGGTGTTAAACCTAACGTTTGTAGTATGGCCACTTCACCTTGTTTTTCGCTTACCATCATGGTTAATGCCGATACAATATTAAATACAGCCACCAATACAATGAGGGCAAGCAACATAGACATAATGCGCTTTTCCATAGCAACGGCTGCAAATAGAGTACCTTGGGTACTGCGCCAATCACTATAATTATGATCTTGTAAAATACGCTGGCTTGCTTCAATAAATTCATCTAGTTCGAAAGGTTCGTGCAATGAAACACTTAAATTTGGAGCGGTGTTTTTATCCAGCTTTAATACCCGCTGTAATGAAGCGCCACTCGTAAACGCAAGTGCCATATCTATCTCAGATCCGGTTTCGTATATTGCGGCAACTTTAAATAAACGCTGGCTGGGTACTCTCCCAAGAGGTGTATATGTTGAAGCATTAGGCATAATAACGCGAAGCTTATCGCCCACACTAACGCCTAATTTACGACTCAAATAACGGCTTATAGCAATGTTGTAATTTTTGTTTAATACAGTTTTCCAATCGCCTTGCACTATTTTATCGGTAATTTTATACAAAGAGCCACTATCGTTATAAAGGCCTTGTAGTAAAACGCCGTGCAAGTCTTTATTTGTTTGCAAAATAGCTTCACCGTGGCGATATAAGCTTACATGATCAACATAAGGAGATTGTTCGAGGTCGGTTTTAAGGGTGCCCATTTGGGTGGCAGTGTGTTTACCTGCGCTAACTTCAACATGCGGAATAAGTCCGAGCATATTGGTTTTTAGGCTATTTTCAAACCCGTTCATTACACTACTTACCGTAAATAATGCCATTAAACCAATAGCGATACCGGCAATAGAAAAAAACGAAATAAACGATATAAACGCATTTCCTTTAGATGAGCGACTATATCTAAGCCCTATAAATAAGCTAACCGGTTGAAACATATTATTTTTAACACTTATCGTAAAAGTATTGAGCAATAGTAGCACGAAAAAAGTGCCTTTGGGTATGGCGTAAAATGTAAGAAATAATTTAAAAATCTGATACTTGGCTATATTTACAGCAATACATGCTTAACCATTAATTCGCGGTTAAGCTTTCAGCCCTTTAACTAAATAATCGAGCAATACCCGTACATTAGTGGCCACAAACTGCCTTGGTGGATATACGCCCCATACCCCTTCTTGCTGTGGTTGATAGGGTGTTAAAATAGGCACCAATTGCCCTGAGTTAATTTCGTTTTCAATGTAGTAGTCTGGGAGCTGTACAATACCAAGCCCCTTTTTTGCGCCATCCACCAGCGCCCAACCACTATTACACTGTAGCCGCCCCGCTATTTTAATGTGTTTATCGCGCCCATTTTCGTTTACGCGCCAGTAGCTACTATTCCCAATTAAACATTCATGGCTGTTTAGCTCGCCTAAAGTGTGCGGCTCACCAAATCGCGTTAAATACTGTGGTGCCGCGCACATAATAAAACGCCGCGCACTTAACCTACGCGCTTTTAAGCTCGAATCTTTTAAATGCCCTAACCTTATGGCTAAATCAAATCCGCCCTCTAATAAGTTTTCTTGCTCGTTACTTAGTGTGGCAACAACTTCGACCTCAGGATGATCCTTCATAAAATTATGCACTATGGGCATAATAAAACTCTCTCCGTACATAACGGGTGCTGTGAGCTTTATTTTACCTTTAGGTGTACTTTGTTGTTGAGCAAGACCTTGAGTTGCCTCGTCCATAGCGTGTTGTAAGTGCTTTATTTGATGTAAGTACACTTCACCTTCTTTAGTTAAAACCACTTTACGAGTAGTACGAGTTAAAAGCTGGGTATTTAAACGTTGCTCAAGCGCCGTAACATGGCGACTAATATGCGCAACCGAAAGCCCAAGCATTTTTGCAGCAGCAGTAAAGCTGCCCTCCTCCCCAACCGCTATAAACTCATCAATTCCATCCCAACGCGCCATTATTACCATACTGTAAAAGTGTTTTAATAAAATTGAGATTATCATTATTTGAGAAACAAATACAATAAGCACATCACCCAAGCAAATTGGGTCTACAATTATTTTTTAATAGCCAGTTAAAGGAAATAAAACACATGTCTGAATTTATTAAATCAAAAGCTGCCATTGCTTGGGGTCCTAATCAACCACTTAGTGTTGAAGAAGTTGATGTGATGATGCCTAAAAAAGGCGAAGTAATGGTAAAAATTACCGCTACAGGTGTATGTCACACCGATGCATTTACATTATCAGGCCAAGATCCTGAGGGCATATTTCCTGCTATTTTAGGTCACGAAGGTGCTGGTGTTGTCTATGCAGTTGGCGAAGGCGTAACGAGTGTTGAAGTTGGGGATCATGTTATTCCTTTATACACTGCAGAATGTGGCGTATGTAAAATGTGTACTTCAGGTAAAACTAACCTGTGTTCAGCCGTGCGCGAAACACAAGGTAAAGGCCTTATGCCAGACGGCACTACACGCTTTTTTAAAGACGGCCAACCAATTTATCACTACATGGGGACATCAACGTTCTCTGAGTACACTGTATTGCCAGAAATTTCACTTGCTAAAGTAAATAAAGAAGCATCACTAGAAGAGATTTGCTTACTAGGCTGTGGTGTGACAACAGGTATGGGCGCAGTTACCAACACAGCTAAAGTAAAACCTGGCGACACTGTTGCTATATTCGGTTTAGGCGGTATTGGTTTGTCTGCGATTATTGGCGCAAAAATGGCTGGTGCGGGTCGTATTATTGGTGTTGATATAAACACCACTAAATTCGATTTAGCTACAAAACTAGGTGCTACTGATTTAATTAACCCAAAAGATTTCGACAAGCCAATTCAAGAAGTTATTGTTGAAATGACAGATGGCGGCGTTGACTACTCGTTTGAATGTATCGGTAATGTTGACGTCATGCGCTCAGCGCTTGAGTGTTGCCACAAAGGTTGGGGTGAGTCAGTAATTATTGGTGTGGCAGGTGCAGGCCAAGAAATATCAACCCGTCCGTTTCAGCTGGTAACTGGGCGTGTATGGCGTGGTAGTGCATTTGGTGGCGTTAAAGGCCGTTCACAACTTCCTGAAATTGTTGAGCGTTACATGGCAGGTGAATTTGCTCTTAGCGACTTTATTACTCACACAATGAGCCTTGAAGATATTAACGAAGCGTTTGATTTAATGCATGAAGGCAAAAGTATTCGTACAGTCATTCATTACTAATAAACAGCATTCGTAAAATAGCTTATTAATAAGCCGTAATACTTTTAAGTTTACGGCTTTTAAGGATTAAGTATGTTAGAAAATATCTCAAGTGTAAAAGTGTCTGGCGGTTGGCATAAGCAATATACTCACAGCTCGCAAAGTACACATTGCACTATGCGCTTTGCCGTATTTTTACCACCTGGCGCAAGTGAAGCAAATAAAGTACCGGTACTTTATTGGTTATCGGGATTAACCTGTACCGACGAAAATTTTATGCAAAAAGCCGGTGCATTTAAAAAAGCAGCAGAGCTGGGCATTGCTATTGTAGCGCCTGACACCAGCCCGCGTGGCGAAAACGTACCCAATGAAGACAGTTACGACTTTGCACAAGGCGCAGGCTTTTACGTAAATGCAACGCAAGCTCCTTACAACACCCATTTTAATATGTACGATTATGTTGTTAGGGAATTACCAGCATTGATTGAACAACATTTTCCAATAACAAGCACAAAAGCAATTAGCGGTCACTCTATGGGCGGGCACGGTGCATTAATGGTTGCACTTAAAAACCCGACTACTTTTGTAAGTGCCTCGGCTTTTAGCCCTATTGTAAATCCGATTGAATGCCCTTGGGGTGTAAAAGCATTTACTGGTTATTTAGGAAATGATAAAGCGCTTTGGAAGCAATACGACAGCTGCGAGCTGATGAAAAACGCAGAGCAAGCTAATTACTTACCCATGTTAGTGAGTCAAGGTGATGCCGATGGTTTTTTACAAGAGCAACTTAAGCCAGAAAACCTAGTCGCTATTGCAGATAAAAAAGGCTACCCGCTTACACTTGAAATGCAAGCAGGCTACGATCATAGCTACTTTTTTATAAGCAGCTTTATTGACCAACACTTATTATTTCATCATCAGTTTTTAACTGCTTAGACTCATTAGTGTGTAGAGATGACTTTTCTACCTCTACACACTCTTTTAGACTTTTAGTGACCTGCCTACATACTTGCGTAGTAGTGCTTTCCCCTTTAACTAGGCTAACAAGAGCCGAATCTATCTTTAATCCCATATCAGTAAAGTTAAATCCGTTTTTATCTGTAGGTACTGGCTCTAGTGGGTTTTTATAAGGTGTTGACTGCGCCGGGCTAATACTATTTTTATCATTACGCGCCTGAGATTGTGCTTGCCCATCAATAATAGCTCCCGCAACTGTACAGCCAGAAAGGCAATAAAAAAACAAAAGTACAATAATTGTTTTCATCATTCATCCTAAACAAAATATTACCTAAATTGTATACGTTTTTTATTGTAACTCTGTAAAAAAATGTAAGTATTACTACCTAAAATCATTTATAAACTTTCTTGTAACACCCACCAGCTGCAATATAAAAAATGGTGATCCTAAATAACCTAAAATTTTATTAATAGCGGGTTGTAAGTGTTCTGTGAGAAATTCAGGAAATAAAAAAGCAAAAACAGATAACCCAGCGCAAAATAGTAAGGCTGTTTTTTCAAGCTTAGTGGGCGTGCTTAATGTTTTATTTAAAGGCAAGATATTCACATAGCTGTCTTTTAGATATGATAAAAGAATACGGGGCTTTAAAACTCAGATCAAATTAACTATTGCGTAAAATAGTAATAAAAACATGTAAAAGTTTCCTCAATAATTTTTATTAAACTCAGCTTCCTACAATAAACCATTGATTATTAGTTATTTATGCAATGGCCCACTGTTTGCTTATTATTAACAAAATTAACCCGCATAGGCTCAATAATGGAAATTGATTTACAGTGGAATGAAATCATCGATAACTTAATACATTTAGGTATTGCATACCTACTTGCGCTACCTATGGCTTACGACAGAGAGCGTAGCCATGATGGTGCAGGCCTTCGTACCTTTCCTCTTGTTGCGGTTGCATCGTGTGGGTATGCATTAATAGCTATGTCGGTTTTAGATGGCGCAGAAGCTCAATCTAAAATGTTACAAGGCATCATTACTGGCATTGGTTTTATTGGCGGTGGCGCAATTTTGAAAAATAATAAATCAACCTCCGGTACAGCAACCGCAGCCAGTATTTGGAATATGGGCTTAATTGGTATAGCTGTAGCCTATAGCCGTTACGAAATAGCCATTTTGCTCGCCATTATTAATTTTATAACGCTAAGGTATGTAAAAAAGTTTAAGTGATAATTAGCTGTATTATTACAAGTAATGCGAGCAGATATTGGTCGTATTACGTGTGTATAATCACTGGCAAAATATAAATACACGATTTCAATTTGATACAATATAACATATAATAAATGCAGTTTTAAATCACTCTATATAGCTCTCTTATGTCGCTACCTTCAACCGATAACCGCTTACATCATATTGATATATTACGGGGCATTATAATTATATTTATGGTTATTGACCATGGTATGTATTATTGCCTTAATTACTCAGTTACCGATCCGATGACCATTCCAGGGACTGATCCCGTTACCTTTTTTACGCGTTTTGTTTCTCACTTTTGCGCACCACTCTTCGTATTCTTAGCAGGTCTATCTGCGGCTATAACAGAGCATAAATATGTATCCACTAAAGCATTTTCACAAAGCTTGATTATTCGTGGTTTAGTGCTAATTTTGTTTGAATTTACTATTGTTTCGTGGTCTTGGAGCTTTAACCCATTATACCCAATGCTATACGCACAAGTTATTTGGGCTATCGGCTGGGGCTTTGTTATTTTAGGACTGCTGCGTTTCCTGGGCATTTATGCCATTTTTGTAGCAGGCTTATTACTCGTGTTTGGGCATAATTTATTTGATGGAACAAGCTTTGAGCCTAATACATTTGCACATACTGCTTGGTCTATTGCACATCAAAAAAATGTACTTGATCTCCCTTTTGATTTTCAAATTAGAACAACCTACCCAGTTGCCCCCATTGTTGGCTTAATGGCATTGGCATATTGCGCTGGTGTTTATTACAAAGCGCAACAATACAGTAAAAAAGTGATGAATCACGCATTGTTATTAGGGGTTACTTGCCTTGTGCTTTATGGCATTTTACGTGGATTTAACTTATACGGTGATATGTCACAGTTTGCTATACATACAAGCTCATTGCTCACTGTTATGTCGTTTCTGAACCCAACAAAGTATCCGCTTTCGCTTCAGTTCATGTTACTTACAGTTGGCCTTGGACTTATTTCTTTAAAGGCATTAAGTGGTTTAAAAACCGATTTTTCGCATAACTTTTTACAAGTACTGGGTAAAACAAGTATGTTTTCATACCTTGTGCATTTGTATTTATTACATGCTATTGCTTGGTTACTTATACCTATTCTTGGCTTTAATTTTAGCGATATGACCTACGCAGATACTCTCGTTGGTTTGCCTGAAGGTTATGGCATGAGTTACACAGCAACACTTTTATTCATAGCCGTTGTAATAGGGCTAACAACCCTACTCGCTAAGCGATACATTGTTTGGAAGCGAAGCCACAAACATAGCTTAATTGCTAAATATATATAAGTAAAAACACAAACCCCGCATAATATTTGCGGGGTTTTATGTCATTAACCAATACGTAAAACTTATAAAAAGCTATCACCACTTTGCTTTAGCGTAACAGTTTGTGCTTGAGCGCTTTTAATTAATAACCCACAACGCACATCGTTTTGTGAAATTACAATTTTATCAATTGTGCTTATATCGTAATTTACTACTTTGTTCTCGCAGCGTAACTGGACTTTAGTTAGCGGCATTTGCGCTTCAAGCGCTACTTCACTTTTTGACAATAAAGGTAATACCGCCTGCTTAGGCAATAGCTCTATTTGTTGTTTTATATCGCCAGAACTTTTATAAATGTCATTAACTTGAGCTAATAACTGCTCCTTATTTTGCTGTGTAAAAGTGATGGATTCAATATTGCCTAACGCATCTATTGCGTCATAGGCACGTACATAATCTTGTTTTGATATAAACCATTGTAATGCATTTTTTATCACACGCTTTTGAATTTGATCTGGTAGGTTACCTCGAAATAAAAACGCTTCGTTGATGTGCTGATCAAAGCTCTTCCAATCTTGTACAAAATAGCTGTGCTGGCTTTTAAGCCATGCAAGCAAAACAATCTCAACCGTATTTTTCGTATGTTCGTTTTCTAACTCATCAATACGGCTTTTAGCTTCATCGTATTTCTTTTCATCGATTAACTTACTAGCTTGTTCATAATCATTAAAAAAGCCGCGAGACGCTTTGTCATTTGAAAAACCAGCATGTAAATTTTGCGAACTTACAGTAATAGTTTTTGCTACAGGTATAGTCTCGCCATTTAATTTTGCACTTTTGTAGTTGAGCTTAGACACGTAGTCCATTACTTCTCTTTGATACTTTTTTTGACCAGCTGTAGCTACAATTTCGATATCGCTCACTTGGCCGTTTTCATCAACAAGATAACTACTTAAATTAA
Organism: Pseudoalteromonas sp. NZS100; assembly: GCF_015864815.1. NCBI lineage: Bacteria > Pseudomonadati > Pseudomonadota > Gammaproteobacteria > Alteromonadales > Pseudoalteromonadaceae > Pseudoalteromonas > Pseudoalteromonas sp. NZS100. The sequence continues at coordinate 7,730 of NZ_JADYWM010000026.1, read as the reverse complement.
TTCCTTCTAATCGAGACGCACGCGGTGAGGTATTAGTAAGTTGATCGTAATTTTTATTAATCACCTCTGCAGGGACAAAGTCGTCAGCAAACGCAGGGAGTTGAGTGAAAGCAGAAGTAAAAGAAAGCGCTAATATGAGTTTTTTCATCGATTTTATCCATCCTAGATAGTGTTTATATAATAGAAACAAACGATCGATATAAAAGCAAGTGTAAATACAAAAAATTAGTTCATTTAATGAGCTTAACTTAGAAAAAACTTAATAGATAAATATATTTGAGGAATTAAAAAAGGCGCTTAAAAAGCGCCTTGCTAACAAGTATGTGTGCTTAAAACATATCTTGATAGGAGTTTGTTGTGCTAAACGTAATTGCTTTTTCAAAGCCTGGTAACTGAATACTTTGCTCGTCTATTACAATGTCGTTGTCGTCAATAAGTCCGTCGCCAAAGCGATAAATAAGCTCGTACTGCCCTAAATCTGCTTGCGTTTGATACGTTTTCTGCGAAGCGCTAACCACACTATTTTTCTGTGTGTAACTAGTCATAACATCATCGCCATGGCGCTTAGCAAGCATTTGCATTGTTACTTTTGGTGAAAGTACAGTCGCTGTTGCATTGTTGCCGCCAAAGCCTTTTGAATTTATAAAAGCAATATCCATATCAGCGCACTCGTAATGGCTATTACGAATATCAAGATGGTCGCTATAAACATCATCAGCAACTTTATCAATTGTGGTAATACCCGGCATAATATTATGACTAAATATGCCTAATGCAATCGCTAACTGGTCACCACTTGCAGGTGCAATAGTATGGCCAACATACGCTTTTGGCGCTGTTACTTTCCAGTTATCAATAGCAAACGTTTGTGCTACTTTGTGATAAATCAAAGACTCTGTTACACGGTTTTGCGGTGTACTAGAACCATGGGCTAAAATAAAGCTACGTTCTTGCAGTGCTTCTTTACCTAATAAGCTGCTAGCAAGTGCGGCTGATTTTGCCATTGTAATATAGTTACCGGGTCCAGGTGATGTAATCGACTTTTTAACGCCATCTGCATTTACAAACACATCCGGTACGCTGCCCATAATATCAGCGCCCAACTCAAGGGCTAAAGCATCATCCATTAAAATAGCAACTTGCGCGCCCTCACCTAATGTAAAGCCACAGTTATCGCCAAATGGGCGGCTGCTATTACGGTAATCTGGTTCTTCATCATTTGATAAGTTATCTAAACGACGCAGCCCTTCAACATTAGCAAGTGCACTCATGTTACCAAAGCCTTCTACAACTTCTGGTGTAATAGCACACTCAACACTTGCGACAACCGCAACGCGTGTACGCCCTGCCTGTATATCATTAACCGCTGCACGTAAATTATATAAAAACGTTGCACATGCGCCCGAGGTCGAAAACGTAGTCCCTACATTGCCCGTAACATAGGCATTAATAAAATCGGTAGACATTGTATTTAAGCCCAGTGCTAACTGCTTAGTGCTAACACGGTCGCCTTGTTGGCGCGCCTTTACTAAACCGCCTAGACCTTTGTCGTCCATTTGGCCAATTACCGATGCTGAATAGGTACCAATTTTATCTGGCTCTACGCTATTCATAATATGCTGCCAATCAAGCCCTGTTGATTTAATAGCATCAGTAGCTGCAAAAATAGTGGCTTGCAAACCACGAGGCTGATAGCGGCTGTTATACATAACAGACGGATCAAACCCAGTCGGAAATTGCCCAGCAGATTTAATTGGGTTATCGCGTGTTGAGTCGTGCTTTACGTCTAAGTCGGCTGCAATAGTTACTTTAACTTTTTTGCCTTCAAGCTCTTCAACTTGCCAACTAGCTGGAACAGGTGCAGGTAAGTCGCGAGCACGCGTTTCAAACACAATTGCGTTATCGCTTGATGCGGTTAGTGTCATTTTTTGCTGCCACGGTGTGGCATCGGCATCAAAGTGTTCTTTTTCAATTTTACGAATAAGTGTACCAGCAATAATTTGCTCACCAAAGCGTGCTTCTATGTCGCTTTGCTCAACATTATTACCTTGTGTATCTTGTAATTGGCCGTTTACAACGCTTACTAGATTCATCAGTGTGGCGAGGCCTAAAAATGTTTCACTGCGATCTTGAGCATTTAAACTATCTAACACGATACGGCGATAACCTTGATGAAAAGAAGTACGGCCAGCGGCGTTAATGCCACCCATGCCTACTATAACGGGTAATGCTGTCATAATTTACCTTTTAGAAACGTGTTATAAGGAGAAGAGGCAGTTTAAATGGATTATGCACCACACATTGTGCTTTAATAGCCAAATATTCAGCACAAAAGGCCAAAAGGTACTGGTCGGAGCATTTATATGACTGATAAACACACTAATCCACCACTAAACATTGCTATAGCGGTATATCCGCATTTGTTAGTGACTAGTTTAACGCTGCCTATAGAAATGCTAAGAGCCGGCGAGGCCTTTGCTAAAGGGCATCTTGATAAGCAAAGCTTTAGGCCACTTGCTATAAATTTAGTGGCTAAAAGTGCTGAATCTATACCCACCCGCGCAGGCCTTGCTATAAATCCTGATTGCATAACAACTAACGCGCCCTACAGCGATTTGATTATAGTGCCGGGTATTTGGCGAAATCCGCGCCCTGTAGTACGTACAAATCAAGAAATAGTTGATTGGCTAAGTGAAAGCTTTAGCGAAGGCAGCCATATAATTGGTGTAGGTACTGGCAACTGTTTATTAGCAGAGGCTGGCTTACTTGATGGCCACCCTGCTACCACCCATTGGCATTACGCCAAACAATTTAGCCATGACTACCCGCAGGTACGCTTAAAGCCCGACTTTTTTATAACCCAGTCAGAGCGAATGTATACGGTGGCCAGTCTTAATGCCCTTGCAGATGTGATCGTACATATTATTAGCCAATACTACACAAAAGCTGCCGCGCAGCATGTAGAGCGTAATTTTTCGCACGAAATACGTAAACCCTACGAAGATCAACGCTACTTAGAAGGTGCAGTAGACCGCCACCCCGATGAGCTAATTGCGCAAATTCAGTTTTGGCTAAAAACAAATTTAGCCACCGAGCTAAACTTGCAAGAAGTTGCTGCCCAATTTAGCTTAAGCTATCGTACTTTTACCCGCCGTTTTAGAGCCGCCACTAACCAAAGCCCAATTGAGTATTGGCAACAACTACGTGTAGAAGGCGCAAAAGAGTTATTAGCATCATCAAATTTATCAATTCAAGAAGTGGCTTTAGAAGTTGGATATAATGACCAAGGGCATTTAACACGCGTGTTTAAAAAAGTATTAAGCCAAACACCCAGTGGTTACAGAAAAGTAGTTAGGAGAAAGTTGTTTGGCTAATTATAGTGCTTGTTCGAATAGTACTAATTTCAATAGCACTAAAAAACGCCACTTTTAGTGGCGTTCTGATTCGTTAAATTCTTTTCGATAATAGCGCTTTTGATAGTTTTTTACTTTAGTGTGTACGCCTTTGCTTAAGCTTTTAAATTTAGCTTCGAGTACGTCTACACCGTATAAAATACCGACCACTAGCACCGAGAGTTTTATTGCAGCGCCAAGGTTTTCGGTCGCTATCATAACGCCTATTGATGCAAGCACCCAGATGGTTGCAGCTGATGTAACGCCAACTACCGCACCATCTTTTGCGAGCATAACGCCTGCCCCTAAAAAACCAATACCTGTAATTATTTGCCCCACTACACGAGAATGATCTATTACATCCCCTTGTAAATTAAACGCAGTGGATAAAAACAAATACGTGCCCAGCGTTATTAGGGCTGATGTCCGAATGCCTACAGGTTTACCACGCAACTGGCGCTCTATACCAATAATAGCACCACAAAAAGCCGCAGTACCAATAGCTGCCCACGAATACGGGGCTACATCAATTAAATCTAAAAAAGTCACTGTTAACCTTATATTTTATTAGCTATAGCCACCGCCGTTCTTAAACGTTGGCTACCAAACGCTGACATTTTACTAAAATCACTTCGTGCAATAGGTACATATTGGCAATCTATTGCGAGCTGTTTATCGTTTCCAGGCTCACAAAATGGATCGTGAACATACACGCAGTGCTCATCAAGGTGCGTAACACACACCCAGTGTGGCGATTTTTTACCATCAAAACTGTATGTACTAATTAATAACAGCACACTAAAGCCTTTACTCAGCCACTGCTCAATATGCTCAAGCTCTACATCTTTATGCGTAAGCGGTATATTTGCCTGTGCAATACCATCTACAAATTGCTGATGCACGGTGGCAAGTACCACTTTTTTGTTTTCGTTGCGTACGCCATCTAAAAACAAAGGCTCTATGGTATTAACCATTACTTCGCTTTTAAAGCCCCGCTTATTAGCCCCAAGTGCCAAACCAAACGGATGGCAACCACCATGACCCGATGTCATAAAAATGGTAGTACCTTCACGCCAAAGTGCCAGCTCATGTGATTGGCTAAGCTCAGTTGTTGGCTCAAGTGCCCCCATTGCCATTAATAGGGCAGCAGGTCCGCACGTAAACTCGGTAGTTTGCTGATACCACGGCGTTAAACGCGCCACTTTTAACTCACTCGTTTGTCGAATGTTTTTTTGCATTCGTAGTGCGTCACTGTGGTCATCATAATAATCGCTGTATTGACCAAACACTCTGTAACCTAAGCTTTTATAAAGCCCTATCGCACCTTCGTTATTTACAGCCACTTCTAAACGAAGGTAAATACGCCCACGCTCACACGTTTCTTTTTCTAGGCTGGTAAGCAATGCCTTTGCAACGCCCTTACCTTGCATTGTGGGTAAAACAGCAAGCGAATATAAACGCGCTAAACGCGTCCCTTTATGGCACCACACTAGCCCATAGCCGCATATTTGCTCGCCATTTTGGGCAACGAGTAAAATACCGTGCTTAGCACTTAGCCAGCGCTTTAAACTGCGCGGGCTCAATTTATCGTTATTAAAGCAAGCATTTTCAACGTCAATCAGTGCATTTAAATCACTGCTAAACGCCTTTCGAATAACAAGGTTGCTCATGTTATTACCCACGACCTCGTGCTTCTAAGCGTTGTTTAAACTCATCCATAATGATCATGTATAGCTCATCGCCTAAATAGCCGTCTTCTACCTTGTGATCAATACTTGGGTTGTCGTTAACTTCAAGCACGTATGCTTTGCCTTGATGCTCTTTAACATCTACGCCATATAAACCCCTACCCACTGTTTTACATGCTTTTAATGCTGCATCTAATACCGCTTTTGGTAACTCAAAGGTTGGTAGAGTTTCAAAGCCACCAGAGAAAAACCGTTTAGCGTCGTGGTTATAAATTTGCCAATGGTTACGCGCCATTAAATAGCGGCATGCATAAATTGCACGGCCATTTAACACACCCACTCGCCAATCATATTCGGTATACATGTACTCTTGTGCAAGCACTAATGCGCTATATTCAAACAGCTCTGTAAGCTTAGCGGCAAGCTCATCACGGTTTGAAACTTTAAACACACCTTTTGAGAACGACCCTTCAGGCATTTTTAAAACAAGCGGATACGTAAACGCTTCTTCTAATTGCTCAAGCGTTTCATTTGCTTGATCAGCCACTACAACCGTTTTTAAACTTGGCACTTTTTGATAATTAAATGCATCGTGTAAATACACTTTATTACAACAACGTAAAATAGACTCAGCATCGTCAATAACCACTAAACCAAGGCTTTGCGCTTTGCTTGCAAGGCGATACGTTGGGTGGTCAATCGCTGTAGTTTGGCGAATAAATAACGCATCAAACTGGGCAATGTTATCAATTTCGTCAAAGCTTAATGCTTGTGCATAAATACCGTGTTTAGCCGCTGCTTTAATAAAACGTGCAATGGCGTCTTTATCACTCGGTGGTACTTTTTCGTTATGATCAACAAGTATTGCCATGTCCCATCTAAAACGACGTTGCACCGAACTAATACGCCACTGTGTTTTAGTAAAGTTATCTAGCTTTGCTACAAATTCGCTGTACTGCTGCTCGCTTAAAGACGACATCGAGCCTTGTTGTAATAAGCCTTGCTCATCAACAAATAAAATAGGCGCCGGGTATTGTTTAAATACCGACTTTGCCGCTTTTGATTGTAAATCGTTTTGGGCATTACCAAAGTAAAGTGTGCCGTCTATTTGGCCCACATTTAACATAGGAGCTTGGCCACTACGAAGAGCATTAATGGTTTTTACACTGGGTAAAACTTGGTGCTTGCGCGCCTCTGCAAGTAATGAGCAATAGTAACCTTTGCTCAAGTATTGGCTTGAGTCGCACAGATTAATAATGCGTGTTTTTGGTTCGTTATGTTTTGGGTAATCACGTAAGTAGGTATTAAACGTAATTACATTTTCGAACGATTGAGCAAGCGTTTGCTCGTTGTTATCAACCACAATTAAGGTTTTAAACACGACTTTTCCTAGTTAAGTCAAAATATAAAAAGCATGCTTAGTAAAATACTAAGCATTATAAATAGAAACACCCATCGTACTAAGTGGGCATTGCGCGAATCACTTAATATGATGGGTGCTTTAACAGGTACCTACTGTACGAGTTAGCGCTTAAATTGCTTAAGCGACATGTGCTTTATATGCCCTTTTTTAAAAACGCACAAACGAGATATTTTTAGCGTGAAGATGAAAAATATTGATTAACTATATTTTCCTATAAATGCAGATTAAAATGCGCAAAACAATACCTTATGAGAGTTTAAAAATGTCGCTGCCTGCTTGCCCAAAATGCCAATGTGAATATGTTTACGAGGACCAACAACTGCTTATTTGCCCCGAGTGCGCCCATGAGTGGAACCCAAATAATACAAACGATGAAGACGCTATTTTAGTTAAAGATGCCAACGGCACATTACTTAATGATGGCGATAAAGTGACAGTAGCCAAAGATTTAAAAATTAAAGGCAGCTCGCAAGTAATTAAAATTGGCACCAAAGCGGTAGTTAGAAGAGTGCTTGATAAAAAAGATCACGAGCTTGATTGTAAAGTAGAAGGCATTGGCGAAATGATGGTAACAGCGAAGTTTGTGAAAAAAGTTAATTGAGATAAATACTTAGCAATACAATACTAATTTGTACTAGCTCAGACTTGATCTGACAGTTACCCGTTTTTTAATCGGTGACTGTCAGTCTAGATTTGAGCTAAATTTTTCTCAGCCCAGATCAATTTTCCATCTAATAAAGTTTCTAGTGGCGTTCTGCCACAGCATATTTTTCCTTGATGAGTTCGGTCATTATTGTAATAAATCATCCATTCGTCCAGATCCTTTTGCAATTCCTCTAATGAGCTATATAGCTTTTTACGGAATGTAACTTGATAGAACTCATTGAGTATCGTTTTGTGGAAGCGTTCGCAGATACCATTTGTTTGCGGTGACATAGCTTTGGTTTTTGTATGATCGATATCATTAATAGCGAGATATAACTGGTAATCATGATGTTCGACTTTGCCAAAATATTCAGTGCCTCTATCGGTTAGAATACGTAGCATTGGAAGCTCGTACTGTTCGAAGTACGGTAGTACTTTGTCGTTGAGTATGTCAGCCGCAGTAATTGGTGTTTTCGTGGTGTAGAGCTTAGCGAACGCTACTTTACTGTATGTATCAACGAAGGTTTGTTGGTAGATACGCCCAACGCCTTTGAGATTACCGACGTAAAATGTATCTTGAGA
>NZ_JADYWM010000025.1:0-46102 GCF_015864815.1 Pseudoalteromonas sp. NZS100 | reverse complement strand
ATGTAGTGTGGTTATTCCCCATAAATGGGCGATAACGTAGCATTAATGCCAAACAGGCGCTGCCCAAAGGGTTCTTTATAGGGGCTATTTACTCTTTGTTGCTCGGTTTTTACTTATTCTTACATGGATGTAAGTCAGTAGAATAACGCAGGAGCAGTTATCGAGCCCACTAGGTTACAAACCTCGCGCCGCGATTAAATAGCCCCTAGTTTGAACAAATTTTAATCCGCAAAGATCAACAGACCCTAGTATTAAGTATCTAAAAATTATTTTTTAATATTGATTTGCATTTTGCAAATCAAAAGTAAAAATAGCTAAAGAGAAAATAATAAAAACACACTAACCGACTGTATTTAAAGGGGTTAATTAGTTGGCATGGTCCTCGCAATATATAAAGTGAGCATAAGCTCTTCTAATTTAAAGGCTACGATTATGAAAACTATTAAACATAACTTAAATAGCAAAAAGCAAAAAGGTTTTGTACTAACGTCAGAGCTAATCATTCTTTCTACTTCAATGGTAGCGGCACTTGTAATTGGTTTATCTACATTACGTGACTCGGTAACCAGCGAACTTGAAGATGTAGCTGAAGCAATTGGCTCACTTGACCAAAGCTATGTATTTGACGGGATGATTAACGCCGAAGGCACAGCTGAAGTGTCTGGCTCAGGCTTTGTAGATTCAGTTGATGTGTACGCAGGCGATGGTAGTTCATTCACTTTTGTTGCATCAGACTTTAGTGAAAATGCGGCACTTATTAGTGCAACACCAAGTGGTGATGCTGCAACACGTACAACGGCAGGCGGTTCACAAGGTAACTAAGTTTGAATACCAAGCTTAAGGCTCACTGCCACAAAAGTGTGGCAGTGAAAGTTACTCTGGAGGAATATTATGAAAAGTAAAAGTAACAAAGGCGCAACCACAGCGGCTCTCACATTACTCATCACCTCTGGCATGTTAGCTTCGGCTTTGGGTATTAGACAGGTAAACGATGAAAATAGCGTAACAGCTTGGGTAGTAAACAAAAATATGTCGGCCGGTCAAACAGTAACCGTTCACGATGTAGAGCAAAAGAGTATAGATCCAAGTAACTATTCAAATATTGCACTGAGCGTTCAAAACCCACGTGCATTAATTGGTCAAAAATTAGCAACTAATAAAATGGTTGAACAACCATTATTTGACACAGATTTTATTAGAGCGAAAAGCCAAAATTTATCAGAAGCCATACCAGCAGGGCGTGTTTTATATACTTTAAAACTAAACACCTTAGATATTCCGCTTTCGCGTATACACAAAGGTGACCGACTCGACATAGTCGCTAAAACTAATCGTCTAGTAAGAACAGTTGCCCGTGATGTACAGCTCATTGGTGTTTCAAAAGGCCCTAAATCGCAGGCCGAAAAAAATGGCGTAATGGATAACTTAGCTAAAGAGTCTAATTCTGCTACAGGCGGTGTTTCGTTAGTCCTTGCGGTACTTCCAAAAGATGTTTATTCGTTGGCGGGTATAGATAACGCCGACAAAGTTTCAATTATTGTGCATAGCGCTTATGACATTGAACAAGGTCGTTTGCAAAACTTTTCACGCTTACAAACCAGTCGCACAATCGAAGTGGTTAAAGGCGTTAAAAATGAAGCTGTATATGTAGCTAAGTGAGTTTTTATGTTTAATTTATCAAGCAAACATGAAGAAGTTCAAACCAGTTTAAGTACCTTTGAAGAGCTTAAAAAGCTATTGCACGATGCCGTTATCGAAGAGTACGAACAAGAACCAACCGCGCTTTTATCAAGTAATGTTCTCGAAAAAATCTCTGCATTGTGCAGTGAAATTCCACAATTTAATCAATCTTCATTTAACCAACATCAACAAGAGCAGGTTGTGCAGGCTGTATTTGATGAAATTCAAGGCCTAGGTCCTATTGCACAGTTTATGCTGGACGATCAGGTAAGTGATATTTTAATAAACGACACGCAAGATATATGGATTGATAAACAAGGCAAACTACTTTGCACTGCCAGTAAGTTTGATGACGAACGCCATTTACGCCGATTTGTTGATCGCTTACTTGATGGTTGTGGCCGACAAGTCAATGCGCTTATGCCGATTGTTGATGGCAAACTAAAAGATGGTAGCCGAGTTCATATTATTGTACCGCCAGCGTGTACCAGCGCCGCGATTGTATCGATTCGTAAGTTTAACCATAAAAAAATAAACGATGACTTTTTAGTTAATAACCATTTTTTAGATAAAAACATCTTATCATTTTTAAAAAGCGCAGTTAAAACAGGCGTTAATATTTTAGTGTGTGGCAATGCAGGTGCAGGTAAAACCTCATTATTAAACGTACTTGCTAACTCAATTAACCCAAATGAACGTGTTGTAACCATTGAAGAAAGTGCTGAGCTTAATTTGCATCACAACCACGTTGTGCAATTAGAAGCCCACGACACAAACAGCGATGGTAAAGGTGCAGTAAGCCTAAGAGATTTAGTAAAAGCAGCCCTAAGAATGCGCGCAGATAGAATACTTGTAGGTGAGGTACGCTCTGGCGAAGTAATCGATATGCTCCAAGCAATGAACTGTGGTCACCAAGGTTCGATGACGACCATACATGCTAACAGCGCAAATGATGCCGTTATTCGTTTATCTACTTTAGTGCAGTTACACAATGCACAACTGAGTGATACACATACAAGTTCGCTAATTGCGTCTAGTATTCAACTTATAGTGCATGTTTCTCGCTCAACTAATGGCACCCGAACTCTAAAAAGTATTGGTGAAATTAAGCGTGTTAATGGCGGCGCACATTTTAGCCCGCTTTATAGTATTAACGAAGCAGTGCCTGTTCAAAGTGAGCTAATAGATAACTCAAGTGTTATTGAGTTTATGAAAGGCCAAGGCGCAAATGCAAAAGAATTAAAAGCATTACTGCACAATAACCCGGAGGCTAACAATGACTAAACTTGATTATTTATTAGCTATAGCGGCGGTTATTACTTTTGTACTTGCAGCTAGTGTGTTGGTTTCTTTGTATGCTAAAAATAAAAGTAACCAGAGCGCTAAAAAAGTAGATATTTTAGAAGAAAAAGACGTCCTTACTTTGTCACTACGAGTACTAGGCTTAAACATAAGTAACGCTTGGTTTATAAGCATGGCGTGCTCGCTCTCTAGTAGTTCATGGTTTTTAGCTAAATTATATTACCCTGAGGCATCAACCAGCGCATTTATTATTTCAATCGTGGTTTTTGTAACGTGTTTTATAACTGTGATTGACTTGGCTCATTATAAATTAGCAAAATTTGAGCATCATTTTTTAGAATTTATTGAAACCGTACAATCGTGTTTAAGTACGGGGCTGTCGCTACAACAATCAATGCAGTTTGCTGATGAACATGCTGACCCATACATAAAAAAACAAAGCTCTTTGCTATTACAACGCATGAGCATGGGTAGTGATGCCGAAACGTCGTTTGCTCCGTTAATTGAAAGATACAACTGCGAGACCGTAAGATTATTTGCTCATAGCATCATCACACATACACAAAGCCAGTGCGATTTAACTGACATGCTAAAAAGCGTATGCAACATGATGTCGCTTCGGACCCTCGACCGCCAACAGCTAAAAGCAAAGCTTTCGGGTACTAAGTACGCTGCTGTATTTAGTGGTTTTTTACCTTACGCACTAATTCCTTTATTTAGCTATACCGATCCAACCTGGTTTGAACCTTTATTAAACGATCCTAATGGGATTGCATTTATAACGGTTGCGCTTCTTTGTCAGCTATTTGGTTTTTTATGGCTACGCCTTAGCTTAAGGGTAACATTATGATTGATATACTTTTACTTATCGGACTTTTAGTAAGTATGGGCTCGTTTATCCATATTCATAGGCAATCTCTTAAAGTCGAATTAGATAAACCCGATACTAAAAACATTAATTGGTACCCGCTAATCATCATCTCTAAACGTCAATTAAGACAAGCAGGAATACAAATTAATAAAATATTAATAAGCCTGTACTGCTTTAAAGTGGCTGCTACTTTTAGTGCATTTACGGTTATAGAACTAACAGGGTATGAGCTGAGCCAATCGATTAAATTATTACTGTGTTTTGTGTGTTTTTTTGCACCCGAATGCTGGTTTTTATTACGTAAAAACCAACGTAAAACCGTTATAAATAATAGCTTAGAGTTTTTTTTACGGGTGTTACTGGTTTACATGCGCGCTGGATTTTCACTAGAGCGTTCATTTGCACTAGCAGTTGATCATGGATTAAGTCAAAAACACCCATTATACAAAGAGCTAAAGTTATTTTTATTCGAACTAAGCGCAGGTAAAGATCGTGAATTTGCATTTAATTCACTTTTTGAAAGAACCGGCGTATTAGGAATTAAAAAACTCGCAAACTTAATGTTAATAGGGTCAAAACTTGGTACGCCACTTATCCAAGCAGTAGAGGCTCAACTTGAAGGCCTAGCTTTAAAAAAGAACATTTTACTCGCTAAAAAGGTAAACAAAAAAGCGATGCACACAACCTTTCCCATTATCTTAATTTGTTTTCCGATGTTTTTGGTATTGGTGTTTTTTCCCGCAGCATTACAAGTAATGAACGTACTTAAAATGCTTGTAGAAGTGTTATAGGAGCCTGATATGAAAAAGCATTATCAACAAGGGTACATACTTACTATTGAGCTTATTTTAATTATAACTATTTTAATTATTGGCTCAATTGGTGGGGTGATTTTAGTAAGGGATGCCCTTATTAAGCGCCATCAAACTAAGGTCGATAATCAAATTACTGTAGTTGATGCTAACAATAGACCACTCGGTATTGCAGTAAGTTTTGATGAGCATCAAGCACCACTCATTTTTTATACAGACAGGGGAGCAAACAACACGTACAGGGCATTAATAGGCATAAGAGATGATAGGTTTACCTCGCGAGAAGCTGTTTATTACGATGCACCAAATTGCCAAGGTAACCCGTGTTTAAAGGGCTTAAGCGACGAAGCAACAGACAGCCAAGGTGTGAGTAAACTAAATAATACCGGTAATGTAAGTTATATAAATGCGCTGCAGCAAGGTCCAAATTACGCAATAGGGCAGTTAGGTAACACCGTTATTGGTCAGTTATTAAGAAGCACGCCACAACAATGCCCTGCTAATAGTGAACAAATTCTATCTCGTTATGTATCGCAAAAAGTAGTAACAGGTTCACCTTGTGAAAGCTTTGAAATAGATAAGCAACCAGCCGACAGCAGTTGTTTAGTTGGAGTAACAGCTTTAGGGGTCCCACCTTTAGGTACAAGCATTCAAGGTTTATCGCAATCGTGTGATACATGCCAAACAGGGTACGAATCGCAAGGCGACATACTTGATTTATATTTACCACAGGTAGAACCGCTTTTAAATACAGCCCTTAATGCACTTTCATTAGTAGGTATAGGTACAAACGTTGACATAGAGCTTGGCACAATATGCTGCCCAGAAGGTACACGCTTAGAAGAAGAAGAAAATATTGTAGAAACACTTGTTTTCACTATTTTACAAACCACATTTGAGCTGGTCGGTATCGATCTAGTAAATAACCTTATCATTAGTGAAACACTGAGCTTAATAGGGATTGAGCCAGGCATTACATATTGCAAAACATCACTTAATTTAGTTAATGCAGAACAAGTAATAAATATCACCACAGGCGAACCTGCACTTAGTAGCTTAACACCACCATTTAAAGTTTTACTGCCAGTACATAGCGGTCAAAACAGTACAACGTGGATACATACTCCCCCAAAAGGGGAAGGAGAACGTCAATGAACGCCTCAAATATATTTACCTCACATGCTAATTTAGCAGATACACCAACTGATGAAATATCAACAGAAATTAAAGAAACGCTAACGCTATTAAAACAGTTTTATGATGTTCCAATTGTTAAATTTATCGATTTTAGAGAGGTTTATTCAGAGCAGTTAATAACCTGCAACGATATAGAAAGCGTCGAAAATGAGTTATTAAGCTATCAAAAACGCTGCACACAAGAAAAACTATATTTATTTGAAGATACCTTTTTTGATGATGTATCAAACAACACGCACAAATTAATTCGTTTTTATGCACAATATCCAATTTATAGTGTCACTAATAAATTAATTGGCGTAGTGCTGATGGCTGATTTAGCACCTAAAACATTAATAGGTTCACAAAAAGATCAGTTTATTTCATTTGCTCAATTATTGCAGACACAGTTAAATAAAAATTCAGATTCAGTAAGTAATCAAATTACTAATCCTGTGAAAAAAAATTATGGGGAAAAGTATATTCATGTATTTAGTTTAGCGCCCGTCGCATTCTTAATTGCATTAGTATTATGCTCATTCACTGCATTACTGCTTTATACTATAGAAAAAAAGGAGCTGCAAAGTAATTACAATGAACAAACTCAGCAATTACGTAAAACGTTATTTAATGCTTTAGAGCGATTTGATAATCAAGGATTATATATATCGCAAAAAGATTTAGTTATCGCAGGCTTTTTACAAAGCCAAAATAGCTATACAAAAGAGCAGCTTAATGATTTAGTACAGAGTCAGGTTTCACAAAGCTTAACTTATAAAGGGTATGTTGTGTTTGATTCTGAGTATAACCAACTTGCACTTTGGTCAAAAAATAATTTTGATTTAGCCGCGTATGGATTTAAAAACTGGTTAGAAAAATTCAATAATAGAGCGAATAAACAAGCAGTAGAAGTATTTACTGTTGCAGATACGGCCTTTTTAATTTCTGAAATAAAAATTAAACAAGGCTCTATTTATACACTTACAGCATTTGATTTAAGTAAGTTTTTAAAAGCCGTTATTGGCAAATTAAACACTGAAAATTATAACGTTTTTATAGCAACACCACAGTTTACTTTAGGAAAAAAAAGGAGAAGTAAACCCTAGTATAATTAAAAATAGTATTAGCGCTTTAAGCAGTCGTTTTCCACCTACTTGGCGTTTACATGTGCAACCAATGAATAAAATAGTACGTCCACAAATAACTAAATATAGCCTAATTAGATTAGGACTGATCGCCTTTTGTGTATTCGCATTCGTGTACTATTTTTTACGTTTACCTAGGCGTTTACACAATGAAATAAAACAAAAAAATCAGTTAATACTTAATAGGGAAGAGCTATTTTCAAGTTCTCTTGATGCATTGCCACATGGGTTTGCTATTTTTAATAGCCACGAATTTCCTGTGATTACTAACAATGCATTTAATCTTTTATTTGCACAGGTGAATAAACAAAACAGTCAGCTATCGTATAGCCAGCTGATAAGTATTGCGCAACAGCATAATATTATAAATCATTACCATGAGCATCATAAGCTTGATGATGATCGTAACCAATTAATAGATATAGGTTTTACAGACGGGAAGTGGATAACTGTATTACAAAGACATACAGATTTTAATGGTTTTGTTTGCTACTTTAGAGATGATACAGAGGCACATCAAAAAGAATGTTTACTCGCTGATGTTCTCGAAAAATCTAAACAAACAAATCAATTAAAAGAAAAATTTGTTTCAAGGCTTAGCCGTCAGTTAAAAACACCTTTATCATCTTTAAAGTCATTAATTGAAATATCTAAAGATCCAATAAGCTTTAACGAATTTAAAAACAATGTGGGGAATATTTCTGATGTGTGCGACCAGCTTGAAAGTGTGATTCAACAGCTAGTAAATATAAATAAATCAGAGATAGGTAAGTTAAAGCTTCAAGCCAAAAACGTAAACCTAAAGAAACTGATCAATAATAACATGTCAATTTTAACGAAAGAGGCTGAAAATAATAAAATAGTTTTGAAAAATAATATTACATCAGAGTTAACGGTAGCAAGCGATGAAAAGTTAATTTCTCAACTGGTTATTCAGTTAGTTACTGAGGTTTTGGATTCATCAAATAATACAACGCTTTCAATTGACGCTCAGATTAAAAAAGAAAGTACGCGTAATTACTTAAACCTCGACTTTTCATTAAGTAATTTAATCAACACTAACCATTTTATAACTGAACTTAAAAGCATTTCGGGTGATGATATAACGCGCTTTATAGATGATAAAGACTTATCATTAGAGTTAAAGTTTTTTATCTCGATATTTAAAATGCTTGGTGGGAAAGCGATAATTATTAGCAGTAGTGCCAATAAAACGACGATATCACTTTCTATGTTGGTAAACCTAGCGAGTAAACAAAACAAAGATGTTGAACAAGAAGTATTAAACAGTCCATTAATAACTACCGATTTAGTAAATATTAATCCATTAACTAATGAAGAACAAAACACGCTATTACTGGTTGATGACGATCCACTGGTTGAAATTGTTATTAGGGCAATGCTAAAAAATGAGAGCATTAAAATAGATTACGCGCGCAGTGCTATAGAAGCAATGTTAATGGTATCTCAAAACAGTTACGACATTATTTTAATGGACATAGTAATGCCAGAATTATCAGGAACTGATGCTATGTTAAAAATTAAAAAACACAGTGATAATTCTAAAACTAAAATAATTGCACATACATCGACACCCGATCCAGAATCTAAATATGTAAACCAGGGCTTTGATGACATGCTATTAAAACCTGTAAAACAAGGCATATTAATAAACCAAATAGCACGTATTTTAAAAAGGTAATCCGCTATACCAACCGCCTTACATAAAAGGTCTATTTAACGATAAAGAATTAGCGCTACAACTTAGTAAGTTTTATATCTAATTTCTTTATTTGAAATTTTAACAACGTTATAAAGTTATTTTACTCGTTAATTTTTTCAAAAAGTTATAGCGGTTGGTATTAAAAATTAGCAGTAATATATTACTGAAAAGTAATAAGGTGAAAAATGAATAACACTATTGGAAATACAGCGAAAGTTATCGGGTTTAATAAAGTAAAGCCTATAAATAAAACTACACGACTACTTTTAGTCGATGATGATTTACTAATAGAAATTGTAATAAGAAAAATGCTTAAAGAAGAAAACATATTAATAGATTTTGCATCCAGTGCAATAGAGGCTCTATTAATGGTTTCACAAAATATTTACGATATTATTTTAATGGACATAGTCATGCCACAGTTTACAGGCACAGACGCAATGCTAAAAATAAGAAAGCACGCTGATGCATCAGCAACGAAAATTATTGCGCATACATTTAGTGAAAACGAAAATAGTAATAATAAATATATAAAGCTAGGATTTAATGGTTTGTTATTAAAGCCAGTTAAGCAAAGTGTATTAATTGAAAATATTAGATCTTTCTTAAAGTGATTAATACCAATAGTAGGGCGGTTCGCTGTTTATTACTTACTAAAAACTATTTAATAAGAATAATTTCTTCAAATTATTAGCAACTTCGCTTTTGTAATTGTTGCATATATAAGAGTAAACGCTTCACACTTCATAAAGTGGTTTAACAATCACAATTATCAAACTCTATAATAATAAAAAACAAATAAACTTACTTAGCCTTAAGCTCAGGTATCACAAGGGTTTAACTTTTAAAACATTAAGATTTTTTAATAACTAAAAAATACTCATCTTGGGATGGAATTTGCTTTATAAGGGTATATTCCAATTTTATAGTTTACTAAACATTATAATTTTTAAAATTAACGAGGCACAAGCATGAGCAAAACACAGTACGTTACAGTAGAAGGTCATCAAATTGCTTATCAAGAAATGGGACAAGGTACACCTTTATTATTGATACACGGTATTCCGACAAATAAATTTTTATGGCGAAATGTGATGCCAAAACTTGCATCAAAATATCGGGTAATAGCACCAGATTTACTTAACTTTGGTGAATCAGATATGCCAAGTAACACCGATGTATCTATAAATGCGCAATGTAGAATAATGTGTAAGTTTATAGAAGAGCTCGGTATTTCTAAAGTTAATATTGCTGCACATGATATTGGTGGTGGTGTTGCTCAATTAATGGCTGTAAATCATCCAGATAAAGTAAACGGGTTGGTTTTACTTGATAGTGTATGTTTTGATTCTTGGCCAATACCAGAATTTGAACCTTTACTAGAACCAGGCGTAGAAGAAAAAACATCTGTAGATGAATTTGTTGATACATTAAGAGATTTCATGCCCAAAGGTGTTTACGACTCGAACGTAATGACTGAAGAGTTGATGAAAATATACTTAACACCATGGAGTAATGAAAAAGGAAAAGCCGCTTTATTTAGTAACATGCGCAGACTCAATAAAGAATATACCGAAGCTATTACAGGCGATCTTAAAAGCTTACCTCATGAAACACTCATAATATGGGGTAAAGAAGACAAGTTTCAAAAGCCAAAGTATGCACCAATGTTAGAAGAAGCAATTCCAAATTCGTCATTGGTTTGGATAGATAAAGCCGCACATTGGGTTATTGATGAACATCCAGATAAAGTGTCTGAGCTTATTAATGAATTTATGAATGATAAAACATTCTAGTTAATTACTAGGCTTATTAAAAAGCTATTTATTTCAATACGTTAAGTTTTATTGAGTAAAGTAGCGAATAGGCAACCATTGTAATACCGCTTGATTATATTAATAACCAAGCGGTATTTTTATATGACTAAGTAACAAATAGCGAAAAGAGGCAAAACATTAATTTTTAAAATAAGTAGGTTAATGCTTATTAAATAGTCAAAATATCGCGTTTATACGTTAATTAATGAAGGTGAGTAACTTAGTTATGTATTTATTTATGCTATTTAACATAATATAAATTATAGGTAGTTAATGTATATATAGAAAGAGCGCTTAAATGCGCCCTCGCTATGTCCAATACTAGACGGTATCGGACATTAAGTGGTTTTATTACAATAACAGGAATTACTAATACAGATACTTTATTTATCAATTTGTTTAATCAATACTTAATAAACGCTCAGCTGTATATTCGTTAGTAATTAATCCGCTGATCATGTTTGACCTTACTGCGCCCAAAATGGCTAACACTTTTTCTTCACCAGCAGCTATCGCATAAATCTGTTTGTTTGCATTTGTTTTTAATGGCGTACTTGCTACACGCTGATTAACTGTGCAATCTAAAAGCTTACCGTTTTTATCAAACACCCAACTAATCATTTCACCAACGGCACCAAGATCTTGTAACTCTTTAAGTTCTTGCGCATCAATAAAACCATCTATATGTAATGGCGACTTTTCACCTAAGCTACCAATACCCACAAATGTTACATCGGCATCTTTAGCGAGTTTTAAATTACCGGTAATATTTTGTTGTGCATGTAACTGTTCTTTTTCTTCAATACTTCTTGGTAAAACTGGCAATGGCATTGGGTAATGTTTTGCATTGGTGTGTTCGGCCATTCTTACTACAACATCATAAGGTGAAGCCGATCCATCCAAAGCCATATTACCTAGCATGGCTACAATTTTATGTTGCGGACAATCAACGGTTCTTAGCTCATCCACACATGAACGTAAAACTCGACCGGTTCCCATAGCAAGTACTTTGGGTTGTTCTGATTTTAAATGACGTTCTATTTCAGCCGCGCCAGCTTGAGCCAAACCTAATGTAGATGAAGGTTCTGAGGGATCGCTCGGTACAACTTCACACGAATCTAACCCAAAACGGCTTTTTAATTTTTCGGCCAAATCCATACATTTAGCAATCGGGTGGTCAAGTCTAACTTTAATTAATCCTTGGCTCACAGATAATGCGACCATTCTTTGTGCAGATTGACGAGATATATTTAGCTTTTTAGCAATTTCATCTTGTGTATTACCGCCAACATAATATAACCACCCTGCTCTGGCTGCATCATCTAGCTTTCTAATTTCTGTATTTGATAGCTTTACCACGTAAACCTCTTAAAATAGAAGGAAAACTAAGTCCTTATTTTCATTACATAATTTTAATAATATGTGCTGCTATATAAATTATTTTATTAATTTTGGAGTATCTATTTATTAATAACGTTTTTGTTATTTATAGTTGTAAATATACCATTCCTTAATAAAAAATACCTAGGTTTCATAGGATTATGTAATTAGAATTTAGTTAATAGCACCCTTATAAAGGTGCTATTTAAGGTAATTAAAGATTGGCTCTAGCGAATTGTTAAACCGTTATTATCAAACTTTAATACTTTATCAGCCGGTGCGCTTAGGTAAATACTGTCGCCATATTTTAACGGACAATCACCATCTGCTTTTACTGTTACGGTCCCTTTGCCTTCAATATTTATATGTAAAAAGCTCTCCGATCCTAAATGTTCAATTACACCTACAGTACCAGCCCATGTTCCTTGCTCAGTAGAGAGTGTTATATGCTCTGGTCGTATACCAATACAACTAACATTCGCATCTTCATTTTGTGGAGCATCTATAAAGTTCATTTTTGGAGAGCCAATAAAACCAGCTACAAATTTGTTTACTGGGTTTTTATAAAGCTCTAAAGGTGTGCCTACTTGTTCAATAATACCGGCATTAAATACCGCGATTCTATCTGCCATTGTCATAGCTTCAACCTGATCGTGCGTAACATAAATCATTGTTGTAGCTAAACTTTTATGTAATTCAGATATTTCTAAACGCATATTTACACGTAGTGACGCATCAAGATTTGAAAGCGGTTCGTCAAATAAAAATGCCGAAGGCTGACGTACAATTGCACGCCCTATCGCTACACGCTGGCGCTGACCGCCCGATAATTGACCAGGCTTTCGGTCTAAATAATCCGTCAAATTAAGAATTTTAGCGGCGTTAGCAATTTTACTTTCGATTTCTGTAGGGCTAACTTTGGCTCTTTTTAAAGGAAAAGCAATATTGTTACGCACGGTCATATGCGGATATAACGCGTAGGATTGAAACACCATTGCTAAGCCTCTTTTTGCAGGCGGTGTTTTTGTTGCGTCAATGCCGTCAATTTCTATATTACCACTGGTGGTATCTTCAAGACCTGCGATCATACGAAGTAATGTAGATTTACCACAGCCTGATGGCCCAACAAATACGATGAACTCACCGTCTTTAATTTCTAAGTCGAGTGGTTTAATAACGTTAACTTCATCAAAGTTTTTAGTGACTTGTTTTAGTGTGATGCTGCCCATGTGTATTCTCCTATTTTACTGCGCCGAAACTTAATCCACGCACTAATTGTTTTTGACTAAACCAACCAAGTATTAAAATTGGCACAATGGCCATGGCAGATGCTGCCGATAACTTAGCGTAAAATAACCCCTCAGGGCTTGAGTAACTGGCAATAAATGCCGTTAAAGGTGCAGCATTTGCAGCGGTTAAAATAAGTGTCCAAAATGCTTCGTTCCATGACAAAATTACATTTAACAATAGCGTTGAGGCTATACCCGGTAAGGCAATTGGTAATAAAACATGAAATATTTCTTCACCAATTGTTGCGCCATCCATACGTGAAGCTTCAAGTATTTCGTTTGGTATTTCTCTAAAGTAGGTGTACAGCATCCATACCATTATTGGTAAGTTAATGAGTGTCATTACAATTACTAAACCTAATTTTGTATCGAGTAGCGCAAAGTCTCGAAACAATAAATAAATCGGAATAAGTACGCCTACTGGCGGTAACATTTTGGTAGAAAGCATCCACATTAATAAATGCTTAGTTTTTTTAGTTTGTACAAAAGCCATAGACCAAGCTGCAGGTACAGCAATTAATAAACCCAGCAAACTTGAACCTAGCGATATAACTACAGAGTTCCAAAAATGGTTAAAGTATGGCGAACGCGACAGTACATCTCGGTAATTTTCGAGCGTCCAATCAAACGCATATAAGCTTGGACTTGCTGAAATTGCTTCAGCTTCCGTTTTAAAGCTGGTGATTAACGTCCATAAAATTGGAAAGAAAATCATGCCGCTTATTGTCCATGCAGCAATGGTATAAATTAGTTTGGAACGACGGCTATTTTTTATAGTCATAATTAACCCTCCAAGTTTTTGCCAATTAAGCGCATTAAAAATATAGCGACAATATTTGCAATAATAACTGCAACTATGCCCCCTGCCGAACCACCGCCTACATCAAATTGAAGTAGTGATTGCGTGTAGATTAAGTACGTTATATTGGTCGACGAATAACCAGGACCACCGCTGGTTGTAACTAATATTTCAGCAAAGATTGACAGTAAAAATATAGTTTCGATTAAAATAACAGCGGTTACAGCGCGCGATAAGTGCGGCAAAACGATGTAAAAAAACTTACTAAATGGCCCAGCTCCGTCTAAATCAGCCGCTTCTAATTGTTCACGGTCTAATGATTGTATAGCAGTTAGTAGTATTAACGCTGCAAACGGTAACCACTGCCAAGACACAATTATGATGATTGAAAATAACGGCATTTGAGCAAAAAAGTCGATAGGTTCAAAGCCAAGCCAAATCGCGAAATGTGCAAATAAGCCATTAACTGGGTTCATTAGCATGTTTTTCCATACCAATGCCGACACAGTTGGCATTACAAAAAATGGGGCTAGTACCATAATGCGAACGTAATTTCGTCCCCATATTGCTTGGTCTAATAAAATAGCTAAGCCAATACCACCACATATAGTGATAAGTAAAACCCCAGTTACTAGGTAAAGCGTGTTAAAAAATGATTCAAAAAAAGCCGGATCAGTTAGGAAAAATTCATAGTTTAAAAAGCCTACAAACTCTTTATCCCCTGGAACGAGTAAGTTGTAATCAATAAATGAAAAATACAGTGTCATACACAGCGGAACTATCATCCAAGCAAGTAATAAAATTACACTAGGAAGAAGCATAAACCGAGCAAGCGTGCGCGAGTTAGTTGTTGCCATAAAGGTGACCTTAAAAAAGCCAATTCTATTTACTTGTTAACTATCAAGTGAAAATCAGAAACCCTTGATAGTGTTTATAACTAACAAGTAAATAGAATTGACATAAAATATTGGGTAAGTTTGAGTACTTACCCGCCCATTACATGCTATTTAGGATAGCGAGCTTTACGCATTGTTCGCTCAACGAGGTGCTGAGACGTACTGAGCGCTTGCTTAACGGTCATTTGGCCAGTTAATGCTGCTGAGAATTGTTGCCCAACAGCTGTACCAATTCCTTGAAACTCAGGAATAGCAACAAACTGAATACCTACATAAGGCACTGGTTTAACGGTTGGATTTTTAGGATCTGCAGATTGAATAGAATCTAAGGTAATTTGTGCAAACGGTGCTGCGTCCATGTACTTTTGATTACTGTAAAGTGATTTACGTGTACCTGGCGGTACTTTTGCCCAACCTTTTTTGTCGGCTACAAGTTGAGTGTATTCTTTAGATGTTGCCCAGCTAATAAATTTCATTGCGGCATCTGGTTTTTTGCTGCTTGCCGGTACGGCTAAAGTCCAAGACCATAACCAGTTACCGCGTTTACCCAGACCGTTATCTGGTGCAAGTGCAAACCCTACTTTATCGGCAACTTCTGAGTCTTTTTTGTTAGTAACAAATGCGCCTGCAACGGTTGCATCAATCCAAATACCACATTTTCCGGTTTGAAATAGTGCAAGATTTTCATTAAAACCGTTTGCAGATGAACCAGCAGGACCAGATTCTTTCATTACATCTACATAATACTGAAGGGTATTTTCCCACTCTGGGGTATTAAACTGAGGTTTCCAATTTTCATCAAACCAACGCGCACCAAACGAATTTGCCATGGATGTAATAAGCGCAACGTTTTCGCCCCAACCTGCTTTACCACGTAGACAAAGGCCATAAACACCTTCTTTTTTATCTGTCATCGCTTTAGCAGCTTTACGTATAAAGTCCCATGTTGGGGCCTTAGGCATTGTCAGCCCTGCTTTTTCCATTAAGTCAGTGCGGTACATAACCATTGAGCTTTCGCCATAAAATGGCGCAGCATAAAGCTTGTCGTTAATCGTTAAACCGCTTCGAATTGCCGGAATTAAATCGTCTAAATCGTAGTTTTCACCTAAATTATCCAGCTCTTTTAGCCAATTTTGCTTGCCCCAAATTGGTACTTCATAAGTACCTATGGTCATAACATCGTATTGGCCGCCCTTTGTTGCAACATCGGTAGTGACACGTTGGCGAAGGATGTTTTCCTCTAGAGTGACCCATTTTAGATCTATATCAGGGTTTTGGCTGGTAAAGTCACTGCTTAATTCTTTCATGGTGATCATGTCACCATTGTTAACAGTCGCTATTGTAATTGTTTCTTTTGCCGCAGCGCCCATGCTTATAAAGCCACACGCGAGCATAATTAATTGATTTTTCATCGGGTATTCCCCATACACGTTATGTTTTAACAAGTGCTATTAAATTTCAATCTATTACCAATTCTATTTATGGCAGTTTTAACGCATAAAACTGCCCGCAAAGTGCCTTTTTAGGTCCTTTGTATAAATAGTTAGACTAGTTGGATAATGATTTAAAATTTAACAGATATTTCAGAAGTGAAGCCGTCAAATCCTTTACCGATTTGGCCGCCCGAATTAACCCCTTCTTCTTGGTTAACATACTCAACTTTTAAAAGCGTTTTATCGTTAAACCAGTAACCTGCGGCTACTTGAATACGCTCTACTGTGTTGTCTGTTTGTTCAATTAAGTCGGAAGTGTTTTCGGCTTCTGCATAACGAGCCGCTACATATAGCTTTTTAGGAATAATATATTGTTGTGCTTCAAACACGAAGTACTCAACCGATGAGTCGCCTTCTATTACACTGTTTGAATCAAAAGTAGTGCCATTTTCATCTGCTATACCGTTTGTACCAAAGTAGGTAATACCGGCAACTGCATTACCAGCGGCATCTGCGAATGTGTAGTCATCAGATGATTTACCAACCATAAAAATTAAGCTAGTTTCGTCAGATGGTTGATAAGCTAAGTTAAGCTGGATGATTGATTGCTCAAGCCCTGGCATTGCACCAACGTGAGTGTCACGCTCGTTCGAAGGTGACGCTGAGAAATTATAGTTTTCACCATCGCCAAAGCGATAGTTTGTTGTGGTTACACCATCAAGACTTGCTACGCCATTTTCAAAACGTAACTGGTCGCCTTGATTGGCTTTTAATAAGTTTAAACCTGCTTTAAAGCCACCTTCAAATTCTAGAGTACCTTGAAGTCGGTAGTTGTAACCTCTGTCTTCTTGAAATGCTTCACCGAAACTTGAGGTCGTAATGTGACCTGTAACATTATAAGCACGTACTACACCACTATCGAAAGTTTCGCTGTAACTTAGCTGTGCACCGTTTTCTGCGGTTGCGTAATCGGTAATACCATTACCAATAAGTGCATTACTTTGGTTATCTGCGCCGTCTTGAAAGCCTTTAAATTGAAAAGGCGACCCACCAATGTTACCTAAACGCAGTGTTAAATTTGCGTTTTCTTTTGGTGTGCCATAAAGGCCTAGTAAGTCAAATTCAACACCTGCAAAATCGTTGTGAAATGAAAAGTCACGATCTTCGCCACCAAAGTCATTAGGCTCTTCTGCAATATCTATATCGGCAGTAATGAACTCGTTAATATGAAATTTAAGCATTAGATTTGCTCTAATACGCCCAAATCCTGATTCTTGTTCTTCATCTTCTGGACGAAATGCGCCGTCTTTAGCCTGAATTGACTGAAAGTTCTGCATTAGTAAAAAGTCTACGTCAACGCGATCTAAATATTCAGAAATATCAGCCTGTGCTGGAGCCGATGTAGCCATAGCTGCCGCTATGAGAGAAATTGCAAATTTAGTCTTTTTATTATTCAACATAATAAGCTCTTTATTTAGTGTGGTGTGTGATGCCAACTTTATTAAATTGCATTTTCATTTAATGAAATTGGTATTAATTCAGTGTGTATAGATGAGGCTGGCTGAGCAAAACATTAAATGGTTAATGAAATTGCACTTGTGAGCATAAGCTCATCTAATGAGCATAATCACAGAATGGATTTAGAAGGTCAACGATTTTTTATTACAAAACGTTTACAAAAAATCGAATTTGTATGTAAATATTTTTGAATCAATAAGTTAAGTAGCAAATTTGTTACATCAAATTTTGATGGAATGTTGTATTGGATTAAGGGATTTCTTATGAATACGTCATTATTGTTCAATACAATTAATAAAAATATAAGTTAGTAGAAGACATAAAAGCAGGTAATCCTTTAAAAATAGGCTGTTGGGCAACCAATAAACAGTTTATTTATTAGTGTTTTTTAAGTAACGTTCTTGAGCTTATGATGGGGTTAGCTTAGTATTAAAGCACTTAGATGTATTCAAAATAGAAGTAACCTACATATGGAATTTGTTCGCCCGCTAGAGCCCATCCTCATTATTGATGACGTTAAGGAAATTCGTGATTATCTAAACCAAATTTTAACGGACTTAGGGTTTGAAGATATATTAGAAAGTGCTGATTTTAGCTCTGCCAAACCTATTATGGACAATAAACCGCCAGGCGTTATATTTGTAGATGTAGATTTACCAGACTCTAACGGTGCAGAGATATTGGAATACATTAATAGTGCTTACCCGCACACTCATGTTGTTATGTGTTCGGGCCACAATAGTCTCGAAAACGTACAAAACACGTGGGAAATGGGCGCTAAAGGTTTTATTGCAAAACCTTTCAATACAAAAAAAGTAGACACTGTAATGAAGCGTCTTGAAATAATAGAATGATAGAAAGGTTAGCATGCATAGTACTGTTACTGCGATTATAGAAGATCTTTCGAGTGTTATATTTGGTAAACAACAACAAATAAAACTGGCACTTACATGCTTATTTAGCGAAGGGCATTTACTCATTGAAGATTTGCCTGGCATGGGAAAAACCACTCTTTCTCATGCATTGTCAGCTGTGTTAGGTTTATCGTATCAGCGTATACAATTTACCAGTGATCTTCTGCCTGCTGATATTCTAGGTACTAACGTGTTTAATTCTACCGAGCACAGTTTTACGTTTCATAAAGGCCCTATTTTTAGCCAAGTTGTTTTAGCTGATGAAATAAACCGCGCAGGGCCCAAAACACAAAGTGCGTTGCTTGAAGCAATGGAAGAGCAACAAGTAACAGTTGATGGAAAAAAATATACGCTGCCAAATCCATTTTTTGTGATTGCAACACAAAACCCGCTTTACCAATCAGGTACCTATCCGTTACCTGAGTCGCAATTAGACCGTTTTTTAATGCGTATTAGCTTAGGTTTTCCACCTAAAGAAGCCGAAAAACGCTTAATTTTGAATATGCAAAAACGAGATTACAGCCAATTACCTAAGCGTATTAACCAACAAGAGTTAGCTGCAATTCAAACCCAGATAAGCCAAATTACTTTAAGTAGCCCGGTTATTGACTACATTATAGAGCTTGTTAATTACACACGCACAAGCAACGCTTTTGCATCATCGTTATCACCTCGTGCTAGTATGGCTCTGGCTAAAGCGGCTAGGTCGTGGGCCTTTATTGATGGTCGTGATTTTGTAATGCCAGAAGATGTTCAAGCTGTATTTGCAAGTGTGTGTCAGCATCGATTAGGTTTGCATAACGAGTCAGGTGAAGCGCAAGTAAATGATATTTTAAAAAACGTTTTAGTTCCGGTATAAATTTTTATGCCAAAAAAAACAGCTAAGCGCCCTTCTTTATTTAAGTCATTTAAGCAAAGTGTATTTAATAAGTTATTAAAAAATAAACATTTAAAA
Source organism: Pseudoalteromonas sp. NZS100 (assembly GCF_015864815.1). Taxonomy (NCBI): domain Bacteria; kingdom Pseudomonadati; phylum Pseudomonadota; class Gammaproteobacteria; order Alteromonadales; family Pseudoalteromonadaceae; genus Pseudoalteromonas; species Pseudoalteromonas sp. NZS100. Next base: position 26,392 of record NZ_JADYWM010000025.1, on the reverse strand, counting down.
AACTCAATTACACTTGAACACAGAACAATTTATGTATTGCCATCATCCCTCGGTTGGTACTTTGTAATTGTTGCTATTTTAAACTTTGTAATGGGCATTAATTATCAAAATAATTTAATTTTAATAATGTCTTATCTTATGTTTGTGGTAATGATTATTGCTGTATTAATGGGCTACAGTAACGCTAAAGGCTTAACAGTTAAATTTAAAGATGCATTTAACAGCTACGCTCCTCAAAAACCGAGTATTATATTTGAATTACAAAGCCCTTCTGTTACCCAATCTATTAATTTAACATATCAAGATAGTGAGCAAACTCACAAACATACCGGCCAAGTTGATAGTAAACCTCAGGTACTTACACTCAACTTACCCTACAGCTCACGCGGTAAGTACTCAGTGCAACGTATTAAAATAACGAGTAACTATCCCTTTGGTTTGATAACTGTTTGGAGCTACATTCAATTACAAGAAGATATATTTGTATACCCGTCGCTTGAACAAGTACACAGTGATGCGCATGTTTCTATGCTTGATGAGCAAGCCGATAAAGGTATTTCTACACAATCTGGTAGCGAAGAGTTTGAGTCTCTTATCCCACACTTACCTGAGATGGGCTTGCAAAGAGTGTCGTGGAAGCATTACGCAAAAACTCACCAGTTGTTAGTAAAAGAGTTTGTAGACTTTAAAATAGCAAATGCGCTCTTCGATTTTACGTTAATGAATGGAGATACAGAACAGCGCTTAAGCCAGTTATGCTTTTTAGTGTGTGAAGCAACCGAGAAAAACACCCCTTTTATGTTAAAGCTACCGAATAAAACAATAAATACAAATACCGGACAGCATCATAAGCAGCAATGCTTAGAATTATTATGCTCATTTAATGGTGATGTGTAATGGACATACTTAAAAACGAAAAAGTAATAAATTATTCGCTGTCTTTTATATATGCATGTTTGATTGTATTTTTTGTATCACATTTACCGCTTGTTTTTGTTGGTGTACTTACACTTATTTGTGCATGGAACTTTTACATAACGCTAAGTAATAAACCAAAGCCAAATGCTTGGCTGGCAAATATACTCGCAGGTGTGTCACTAGGTTTAATGCTCTACACAGTAGGCATGTCGGATACGGTTATTTTATTTGTGGCCATGCTGCTACTTGCTAGTTTATTTAAGCTGCTACAGGCTAAAACCAAAAAACACTATCATGTAATTACAACGCTTACGTTTTTTTCACTCTCATCTGTGTATTTATTTAACCAAAGCATTTTAACGACTTTAACTGTTAGTAGTTTATACATATTAAACTTTGCAGTACTTGGCCTACTCGAGTCCAAACATAATTTAAAAATAGCCTCTAAGCAAAGTGGTAAATTGCTACTTTTAGCGCTTCCTTTAGCTATATTTTTACTGCTTTTTTTACCAAAAATGCCCGCCTTTTGGCAGCTTCCTGGGCCTAAGCTTGCTAAAACAGGGCTTTCTGAACAGGTCGATCCATTCGGTATTGCAAAGCTGTCAAACTCTGACGAGCTTGTATTTAGAGCTAAATTTAACGAAGAAAAACCTGTAGCGCCTTATTATTGGCGAGCAATAGTTCATGATGAATTTAATGGTAATGCGTGGCTTACGTCTGACTTTTTAAAATATAATAATGTAAAAACAAATACGCAGAGCGAAAATGATGAGCAACTTATTGCAAGCTACTCAGTTATTACAGAGCCTGCTACACAAAAATGGCTCTATGGTTTAGCGTATTCCAGTAGTAACTCACCAAATGTTGAAGGTAATTCGCTAGGTTTATTGCGTAAAAAAAGTCGCCAAGCTAAAAGCTTACAATACGATGTAAATAGCTTTAACTTCACAACTTTACCGCTTGGCGAATTTGAAGAAAAACGCTACAAATACCTCGCTTATAAAAAGAATGTAAAAACATCATTACTTGCTAAAAACTTAAAGCAAAATACACACTCTGACCGCGATTTTTATAACCGCTTATTACAATACTTTGCAGGTACGGGATTTACTTACACGTTAACACCCACTCCTATGAGCGGTGATAACACCATAGATCAATTTTTATTTGATAACCAACGTGGCTTTTGTGGCCACTATGCCAGTGCCGCTGCGTACATGTTTAGAACCGCAGGTATACCCGCTCGACTAGTAAGTGGCTATTTAGGTGGTGAATTAAATCAAGATAATAATACGCTCACTGTTCGCCAGTACGACGCACATGCTTGGGTAGAAGTATATTTACAAAACGAAGGTTGGGTTATTTTTGATGCAACCGCCGTTGTTGCACCAGAGCGTTTAAATGGCTCACTTTCGCAAAACGAAGAGCTGAATGACGAATTTAAAAGTAACCTTGATTTTGGTTTAGTGAGTTTAAGTAGTTTCCCCGCTATTAATTGGTTAAGGTTGGAACTTGAAAACCTCGATTATCAATGGTCTAGCTGGGTACTTGGTTTTGACGAAGAAAAACAAAATGATTTTTTAAAATCAATTTTTGGTAGTAAAAATATTTGGCTTGTACCATTAATGGTTTTACTAACAGCTGGTTTTTGTTTTATAGGTTATTTTATTTATTTAAACTTACCAAAACGCCCAGCTAAATTAGCGCCTATGGTTAAAGAGTTTTATGAAGTAAAAGCATGGGCTAAAAAACAAAAAATAAATATACCCGATAATTTAACACCGAGTCAGCAGTTAGACTTTTTTGCTGATCAACTTCCTCGTTCTGCACAATCTATAAACACTTTTAGGCAGTTATTTAACCAAGTACGCTATGGTAAAAAACCTTTTACGAAAGAGCGTAAAACTCAGGCTAAAGATCTGATAAAATTAATTAAAATTTCCAAATAGAGAATACTATGAATGCTGTTGTTATAGGCGTTATTTTAATGCTCGGGCTATCTCTGGCTCGCGTTAACGTCATTGTTGCCATGATCATAAGCGCGTTAGTTGCAGGTCTTACTGCAGGCTTGGGCATAAAAGAAAGTGTTGATGCGTTTAATTCTGGCCTTTCAGCTGGAGCTGAAATTGCACTAAGTTATGCTATGCTCGGCGCGTTTGCCGTTGCTATTTCTAAGTCGGGTTTAACACGCATTCTCGCTGATAAGCTACTTGCTAAAGTAAATGCAAAAGGCAGCGGTAATGAAACATTTTTAAGTTACTTCATTTTATTAATTATTTTGGGTTGTGCAATTTCTTCGCAAAACTTAGTCCCTGTACACATAGCGTTTATTCCTATTTTAATCCCGCCGTTACTCGTTGTTTTTAATCAGCTAAGATTAGACAGGCGTGCTATAGCGTGTATTTTAACATTTGGATTAGCAACGTCTTACATGGTGCTTCCTTATGGTTTTGGGGGTATTTACTTATATTCTATTTTGCACAAAAACCTAGTTGATAACGGCCTAGACATTGTAAATACCCAAGTTCCTATGGCGATGATAATTCCTGCATTAGGTATGTTTATTGGATTACTTATCGCGGTATTTATTACCTACAAAAAACGCCGCGAATACACCGAGCTCCCATTAACAACTGTGAGTAAATCGGCTGAGGTAGAAAACCCTAAAAAAGTAATGATTGTAGGACTTTTTGCAGTACTTGCCTCACTTGTTGCACAAAACCTAAGTGGCTCAATGATTTTAGGTGGCTTAGTAGGTGTAATGATATTTAGTGTTTTTGGTGTAGTTAAGTGGGAAGAAAACGGCGACGTATTTAGCAAAGGCGTTGCGATGATGGCCATGATTGGCTTTATTATGATATCGGCACAAGGTTTTGCATCGGTTATGCAAGCCACTGGAGATGTAGCAAGCTTAGTACACAGCGCAGCCGCCCTTTTTGATGGTAATAAACCCCTTGCCGCCGGTGTTATTTTGTTAGTCGGGTTATTAATTACAATGGGAATTGGCAGTTCGTTTTCAACAGTGCCTATTATTGCAACTTTGTTTGTTCCTTTATGTTTAGACCTTGGGTTTTCTGTTATGGCTACCGCTGCACTTGTTGGTACTGCGGGCGCTTTAGGTGATGCAGGCTCTCCTGCTTCAGATTCAACGCTTGGCCCAACATCGGGTTTAAATGCCGACGGCCAGCACGACCACATTAGAGACTCTGTTATTCCAACGTTTATTCACTTTAACATTCCACTGCTTATATTTGGCTGGATTGCAGCAATGGTACTTTAAAAAGTATTTATGTAAGTTTAATAAATGTAATTAAAATCTAAATATAACCAAAAAGGTATGTTAAAAGCATACCTTTTTAGTATCCAAATCCAACAACTCTCACCCCCTACCAATTCCCCTCAGTTTGATTACTTTCTTTTAGTTAATACTAACTCTGTTGTTGAGGTTTTATTTAATGGACATTTTGTATGATGTGTTCTTTAAATGGGTTTATATAAGCACCAATTAAGGTGCTTATATAAATTTACTTTAGCGCATATTCAAAGCTTTAAGTTAATCAAAACCATAAATCATTTTATCGCATACTACCGGAGTCGGTCTGTGGTTATCATCAACTGCAACAAACGTAAAGCTGCCACTAATGGCTGAATGCTTATCGTCTTTGTGCATGGTTTCTAATAATATATCTACGTCAACTTTTAAGCTGGTGTTACCTACATGCACTACTTTAGCTATTAACTCTGCAAAAGTACCTGCTGGTATGGCTTCTTTAAAGTCAACTCTATCAGAAGATATAGTTACCAAAGGCTTACGGCAAAAACGAGTCGCTGCTATAAATGCCACTTCATCCATCCACGCCAGTGCATCACCACCAAATAAAGTATTGTGATGATTAGTACGCCCTGGAAACACGGTTTTAGTTACCGATGTGGTTGAGTCTTCAATACGCTGAGCAATTATTGCATCGCGATTTACGTCAGTCATAATCTCTACTTTTTGTTTGCTAATGTATCTTGCATTAGTAATGCAGGATCAAGGCGTTCGCCTTTCCAGTTAAAACGCCAATCTAGGTGAGGACCCGTTACACGCCCTGTTGCACCAATTTCAGCCACTTTGTTACCTTGCTCAATTTTATCACCCACTTTTACATCAAGCTTACTTAAGTGAATGTAAGTTGAGGTAATACCATGGCCATGATCAATAATTAATGTACCGCCTGAGTAGTATAAATCAGGTTCAGCAAATACCACGGTACCACTAATAGGCGCGTAAACAGGAGAGCCTGTTTTATTGGCAATGTCTAAGCCAAAGTGCGGACGACGTGGCTCGCCATTAAAATAGCGCTGACTACCGTAAACACCCGATATGCGCCCTTCTGCAGGCTTTAAAACCGGGTCTAAAAAGTACAATAAATCAGAGTCTACTTCTCTGGCTTTTCGCACAGCAACTGCTTCGCGGCTTATACGCGCACTAACTTCTTTTGGCGGAGAGACATATTTTTTAGCTACGCCGGTAATTTTATCAATTTTATATTCGCGCTTAGTGATAGCTATTGGCTGTGAATGCGATTTACCATTGTTATCTACCCATTTTAAAGTATGAGTAGTTTCAGCGTCACGACCAAAACCAAATACAAAGTCACCCTTTGGTGAAAGTTTTAAGCTTTTGCCATCTAAGCTTACTGATTTAGCGTTTTCTAGCTTTCCAGTAACTAAACCGCCTTGTGTTAAATGTCCTTTTAACTCAAGCGCCATAGCACTAAAGCTAGCAGAGGCAACAAGCGCTGTTGCTAAAAGTGTTTTAAACATAACTAATCGATCCTTTTCCAACACCTTCATAAGCCGTTACTTTCACTGCTTTTTCTGGGTATTGGGCTTTAATTTGGCCAGCTACATGTTCAGCAATACATTCTACAGTAGTATCTACTGGCAAAATGTCGCAACGAGACTCGCTAATAGCCATTTCAAAATAGCCTTGTGCCGATGTATAAGCAAAACATACGTCACCCGCTTTGGCTGGTATGTGTTTTAAATCAGCTGCATTAATTTGATCTTCACTGGTGGCTAAGTAAATATCTTCCCACTTTTGAGACCATTCTTTTTGCAAGCGCGGCATAGAGATACCATCTAGGCTAATACCAATTTGAGAACGATGCCCATGAATAATACGCTGGCAATTACCGTCATGCTTTTTAAGGCCATGGCTGTAATGATAGTAAAAACTTTGGCTGTGTTCAGGCTTAAGAGACAGCTCAATTTTTTCAATGTTATCTGGTAGCTTCGGTAAAATAGTCGCAATTAAAAATTCGGTAACCGATTCAACCGTTACTTCGTCTGCGTTAATCATGCAATAAGCTTGATGAGGAGCGCTCATAGCTAAGTGATTATTTTCACCAAATGTACAGTCGAGTGTTTTATGCTCGTCAAATTCAGATACAGTGCCATTAAGCCCTGTAGGAATTGCTAAACGGTGATCAATACACTCATCTATAATGCCTTTAATTTGCTTTTTAACTAAACCAAAGTCTAAAACCATAGACTCTTCGTTAAGTTTACCGTGCAAAGTTAAATCAACAATCCAGCTCTCGCCAACGGCGCCGCGTTTGTTACATAAGTAAGAAAAATCAATCACAGTTAGTGAGTTAACAAAAAGGATCATAAACTTCCTTTAGACTGGTTATAAGACAGCGTTAATTATAATGATTTCTGATTGTAATTGCGCGGTTTTATAGTGCAAAAACCAATCGCGTTGATTGATTGATGATTTAATATGCAATATTTTGATTTTTTAACTGCTCCGAGTTGTTTAGCGTACAAGTGTACGCTAAAGTACTTGGCAATTTCTAAGCGAAGATAAGTGTTATGGAACCTAAAAATAGCTATACAAAAGAAGAGTTGATCCTGTGTGGTCAAGGTGAAATGTTTGGTGAAGGTAACTGCCGTTTACCAAGTGACAACATGTTAATGATGGATCGCATTACCTCTATTACTGCTGATGGCGGTATTCATGGGAAAGGCGAAATTGTTGCTGAGCTTGATATTGACCCTAGCCTTTGGTTTTTCGATTGTCATTTTAAAGGCGACCCAGTAATGCCAGGTTGTTTAGGCTTAGATGCTATGTGGCAACTAGTTGGTTTTTACTTAGGTTGGTCTGGTGGCCCTGGTCTTGGCCGTGCGCTAGGTGTGGGTGAAGTTAAATTTACTGGCCAAATTTTACCAACTAATAAAAAAGTAACTTACCGCCTTGTAATGAAACGCGTAATTAAACGTAAATTGTTCATGGGCGTTGCAGATGGCACTGTAGAAGTAGATGGCCGAGTAATTTACGAAGCAAAAGATTTAAAAGTGGGCTTGTTCCAAGACACTAGCGCGTTTTAATTTTTAAATGCGTACAAAAAGGCCTCCAACGTGGAGGCCTTTTTGCTTAAATTCGATTATTGATTTTATGTTTTGTACATGTTGCGGTTTTCAATCGCTTCACGCCAACCTCCTAACCACTCTGATTTGGGATCTACTTGTTGATAAGGGCATAGCTCTTTTGAGCGACCTGCTAAACCTGCTTTAAAACCTTGAGAATGAGCTCTTTCTAAACGATCTCTTTTCTGTCTCTTCATCGGTAATATCCTCACCTTTTTATTTGTATATTGTGTAGCATTAGTGAAATCTACATTTAATGAATAGTTAATAAAAATGTAAAATTCAAATCGTAAAAGCAATTAAATTGTTTGACTTTAACTAAGCTGCTGATGCGAAAATGAATTAACATTTAAAAAAGTAAGTGGTCATACAACATTTAATTTGACCGGTTTTATGCTAAATAAAATGCGACTCAATAATCGCTAAAAAGCACTTATGTGCTTTATTTGTGACCGACTAATATTGACTAAGTTCCAAACAAAAATGTAATCGTTACACTTTTATTTCAGTTATTTTTATTCACCCGATTTGCATTCTTTTTAAACAATTTAATATTATACTTGATTATTTAAAGTCGATCGGTCTAATATACGTACATGAACAAAAATACATCAACACCAATACGCCGTGGTCGCCCACCTAAAATAGCCAGAGAGAACGCCGATACCAAAGCGTTACTTATTCGCACGGGCCTAGAAACATTAACTGAGTTTGGCTTTAGCGCCACGGGGCTCGATACTATTTTAAAAAAAGCGGCTGTACCTAAAGGCTCTTTTTATCATTACTTTAAAAGTAAAGAAGCCTACGGCATTGCCCTAGTTGATGCATACGACAGTTACTTTATTGCAAAGCTTACCCACTACCTACAGCAAGAAGATGTTCCCCCACTTGAGCGAATCGTTAATTTTACCCAAAGCGCAATTAAAGGGATGAAAAAATACGATTACAAACGTGGCTGTTTAGTAGGTAACTTAAATCAAGAGCTTAATCATTTAAGTGATGAGTTTAAAACCAGATTAATGCAAAGCTACACCGCTTGGCAAAACCATGTAGAGGTTTGCTTAAACCAAGCTAAGCAACAAGGCACTATTGCAAGCCATGTAAATACAAAATTGATGAGTGAGTACTTTTGGATTGGCTGGGAAGGTGCGGTTATGCGCGCCAAGCTCACAAAATCAAATACCCCACTTACTTTGTATACAGAAATGTTTTTACGCGCATTACTAACCTAATGCGTTTTTATTTACCAATTAAAAGACGATCGGTCTAAAAGGATATCCTATGAGTAACCCAATTAAAGCCATTGTTATTAATAAAGAAGATAATAACTACAGCGCCTCGTTATCGACTATCGAAAATAGTGATTTACCAAACGAAAACGTCTCAATCGACGTGCTATACAGTACACTTAACTATAAAGATGGTTTAGCAATTACTGGTAAAGGCCCCGTTGTACGCAGTTTTCCTATGGTGCCAGGTATCGATTTAGTGGGTACGGTTACAAATTCCACCAGCGATAAATTTAAAAATGGCGATAACGTAATATTAAACGGCTTTGGTGTAGGCGAAAAACATTGGGGCGGGCTTGCTCAAAAAGCGGCACTTAATAGCGATTGGCTAATCCCCTTACCTACTGGTATTTCACCAAAACAAGCGATGCAAATAGGTACCGCTGGTTATACAGCTATGCTAAGTGTTATAGCTCTTGAAAAACAAGGTATAACCCCTGAATCTGGCGAAATACTGGTAACAGGTGCCAATGGTGGCGTAGGCAGCTTTGCTATTTATTTATTAAACCAGCTTGGCTACAACGTAACAGCAGCTACGGGTCGATTAGATCAAAGTAAATATTTAAAAGAGTTAGGTGCTAAACAGGTAATTGACAGAAACGAGCTTTCAAATCCTGGTAAGCCTTTACAAAAAGAGCGTTTTGCAGCGGCAATAGATTCAGTAGGTAGCCATACACTTGCCAATATTTGTGCATCACTAAAGTATGGGGGTGTAGTAACCGCCTGCGGACTTGCCCAAGGCATGGATTTACCTGCCTCAGTTGCCCCATTTATATTACGTGGTGTATCACTAATAGGCATTGATAGCGTAATGCGCCCTAAAGCCGACAGAATTGAAGCGTGGGATCGTTTAGCAAAATTAGTTAGCGCTGATTACCTAGATAAAATTTCGACAGAAATATCACTAGAACACGTAATTGATAACGCAGAGCGACTAATGCAAGGCAAAATTCGCGGTCGTGTTGTAGTTAATTGTCAAAGTTAAGCTATTTACTCTGTTAAAGCCTCGTTATTAAATTTATAATGCAATTTGTATTTTAATAACGAGGCAACACCTATGAGCAACCAAGAACTTTTCAGTAATAATCCACTGCAAGGCGTTAAATTAGAACAAGTGGTTGAAGAGCTGGTTGAACAATACGGGTGGGAGCTCCTACACGCTTATTTACAACTTAACTGCTTTAAAAACAATCCTGATATAAAGTCAGCGGTTAAATTTTTACGTAAAACACAATGGGCACAAGAAAAAGTAGATAACTTTTACCTTTATCGCCTAAAAAACTTACCTAGACCTGATGATGTGCAATACGAATTACCGCCACGTGATCGTGTGATCCCAGCTGATCATAAACCTGGTGAGCCATGTGAGTTAAGTTTTAGTGATGCAAAACGTATTATGGAAAAAAAAGCATCAAAGCAACGTGCTCGCGATCGTAAACAACGCTCTAATTCTAGTAACCCTTGGGGTAACTAAACACGCTAATTTAATTTTGTAGAGCTATTTTAAATGGCTCTACAACTCTCTTTTATTAATTTTTTATTACATCCACACCATATAGCTAACAAATAGAAATCAATACCCTCGGTTTTTCCAAAAATCTGTTTCAGTACGCTCTACCTCTAATGCCACCTTAAAAGTTTTATCAGCAATAATTTTCCCATTTAGCTCAATCGTCATACGCCAATCACCCAATTTATTCTCTATTGGCAACCAAAGCGTGTCGCCTAAATAAAAGTTCCAATCACTGTTTTTAACGTATACATCACCTTCAAAGGGGGCCATTACATCACCGTCACTGTCTGGAATATCTGGATGGTATATACAATAGTGAAGCTTTTCGCCTTTACCCTTTTTAATATTTACGATTAAGCCAAACTCAACATCTACCTCAGCTATTACATTTGTTGTAAATTGCTCTATTTGTGGCAATGCTTTACTTTCGCTGTCCCACTTAGAGTAAATACCGTGACTTTGTAACGTCACTACAGGTTTTGTTTTAGCCATTAAGGTAACCTTTTATATTAGCTATTTTTGCATTAGTTTAACTTTTTGAAATTTTAAAATAAAACACAATCCAATAAAGTTAAATCTCAACTTAGCTTTAATACTTCGCCTATTTACATCATTGCTAATTTGTCATCATTGTTTACACACTATTTGCACAATTGCTGATTACTGTTTAAGTAACTTAATTGATCAGGTAAGCAGCAATGAAACTACACGCACTTAATATTAAAAACTCAAATAGGGTAAATGCTATAAAGCTAAGCACCTTGGCTCTAGTTGTTTCATCGTTAGTTGCTTGCGGAGGTGGAGAAGGCATAGTTGATACCTCAACAACTACAGATTCATTACCAACCACCTCAGATAACGGTACAGGTACGAGTAGCTCAACCCAAGGCGTGCTTTGTGAATATAGCTACAGTGAATATAACGAGTCAGAATCAGTACAAGCCACCAGCGCCGCAGATTGGTCATGCACAGGAACTACACGCGACTTAGTCGCTAATGGCATACCTGATCACGAAGTAGGTACATTCCCTAATGCCGATAACCCAAATACTATTTCTGAACAATCAGTAAATGAAAGCTACACACTTGAGCCTGTAGAAACAACACAAGCAACCATGCTTGGTGGCCCTCGCGGAATGATAGGTGTTGTACTTAACGGCATTAAAATAGACGCCGGCACAGGCGGAAGTTGCGATGATTCAGGCACCGATTGTGATTTAGGCGACAACAGCGGTAATTGGAATATAGAAGCTTTAAGCCAAGACACGTTTAGTTTTGGAACAGACGACAACAATGCACACGTACAACCCGATGGCACATATCACTATCATGGTATGCCTGAAGGCTTTGTAGCAATGCGAGGTGGTAATAGCTCCACTATGACTCTAATAGGCTGGGCAGCAGACGGCTTTCCTATTTATGCACGTTACGGCTATTCAGACTCAAATGATGCAACTTCAGCGCTAACCGTAATGACCGGTAGCTACCAACACATAACATCTGTAAGCGCAAACCGCCCTTCTACCGATATATACCCATTAGGTACATTTGCACAAGATTGGGAATACGTAGCAGGCTCTGGTGATTTAGATGAATGTAATGGCCGCGTTGGCGTAACACCTGAGTTTCCTGATGGGATATATCACTACTACGCAACAGACACTTACCCGTTTTTTCAACGCTGTGTTAAAGGCGAAGTTTAGTTAGGAGTAAGCTATGCCTTACATAAAAAAATGTCTATTAAGTATGGTTACGTTAGGTTTATTGAGCACACCAACCTTAGCAAACGCGCATTTAATGGTTGCAGAGCACGGTACGCTGAATTTTGTTGATAATAACGTGTTTATTGTACTTTCAATCCCTATGTCGGCTTTTAAAGGGATTGATGAAAACAAGGATGGCAAAGTGTCAATAATTGAGTTTAACGCTCATAAAAAACTAATAACTAAGCGAGTTAAAAAGAACGTTTATTTAGCGGATCATCAGTATAAATTTACTATTGACGGACTTTTGCTAAACCCAGAAGCGTCACATAAACATAAAAGCGACAATATAGATCAAGTAACCATTACTGGGCGCTACTCTTTGCCAAGTAAACTAACCAAAGTTAACTTTAACGTTAAGCTATTTAGTAACAATGAGCACAAGCAGCATTATCAAATTACAGCGACTAATAAAACGCAAAAGCTAACTCATCAATTTGAGCTATCACCAACGTCGCCCTTTAGTAAGGTGTTTAATAATTAGTAATACTTACCTAAATAATTAAGTGGCAAAGAGTACAAGTTAAACCAATTTGTGCTCTTTTTATCTTTGTCTTCTTATTTAACACTCTTTAGTGAAGGGTTCTTTCTATAAAGATACAAGCTTGGGATTTTTAGGAAAGTAATGCTCTTGTTGCTGCTCACATAAACTAAACTCACGAGTGTTTTTATATGGCAACTTCATAAAGCCCGCAACACCAACGTCCGTAATATTTACCGCGTATTGCATTAGTTTATTAAGAAGGCGTTTAAACTCAACCTCTTTACTCGAATCGAGTAAGCGGTAGTAATGGTGAATCTTCATTCTGTCAGGCAGTGCTTCAAAAATAATACACCCAGTATGATGAATTTGGTTAAGCTCAAATACGCACTTAATAACTTTTTTAGGTAGCTGTAGTTGCTCATCAGGGTCTTTACCGTCTTCAAAGTATGAATGCGGGCGGGTTATGTCGTTTGCTTTCATGCTTACAACTTCGTATTCAAGCTCTGGTAGGCTATCAAACTTAAATGCACCGGTGCCATCTCGCTCTAGTTGAATGGTTTTACGGGCATCAAACAAACAACACTTAAATAACCCTTTTTGATTAATCGCTTGGGCTAGCATTACCGTGTTATTTATAGCATCACTAAAGGCATCACCCAATGATTCGTCATGCATAATTAAAGACGATTCAACAAACATCGACTCATCCTTCCAATGAAAACTAAGCCCACCTACTACAGGGTACTTAGCTAATCGGCTTATTGATGCTAAAAATGCTTTTTCGGTATCGCCTGTATCAAACAAAAACTCTTTATAATAGCGGTCAAGTTGCGCGTCGTTTATATCTAGTAATTGCTGGTTATGATCGGCTTGTCGTAAAAACTGTTTTCGTGAACTATATACCACCGTGTCGGGCTGCTCGTCATTGCCATACCAAAAAGGGATATCTGCTTTTCTTTGTTTTTTATCAAGCTCAGGTAAATACATTTTGGCCATAGTTGTAATGTTACGCATAAAGTAATCACCAGCACCATCACGTATGGCCTTACTTTTTGACAGCATGCCATCAATCACCTTAGCCAGCTCTTTGGGGAGCCCTAAGCTGCTTGCAGGGATGGCTTGCGCACCAAAGCGGCACGACTGCGCCGACGCTAGCGCATACAACGTAGCGGCTACACCTTGTTCATCAAATCGTGGGGATGATTGCTCTCCCGACATTTGTGCTTCACCAATAAAGTACACATCGCCCATACGCGCATTAGTTGTGCTTAAATCACCCGACATTAAATCCATAAAGTTACTCGCAACAGGGTTACCATCACTATCGAGCTGTGCATACACAGAGCTGCCCCAATCCACTAACGACAGCGCATCAGTGTTTGCATCCCAAACAAGGTTTGAAGGTTTTATATCGCCATGCACTATAGGTTGTGGGCTAACGCCATTTTTGTGGCTGCGTAAATCAATTAATACATTACGTAACCTAACAGCTAGCGCCATTATTTGCGCGGCACTAAAGCGCCCTGTTTTAAGCGATACTTTTTCAAGGTCCTCTCCAATGGCGCGAGCCATCATTAAAATCCCTTGTTTTTTAATTCGCTCAAATGCATAAAAGGTAGGCACTAAGGGGTTATTAATTTGCGAAAGCATATACGCTTCGTCTTCTAGGCGGTCACGTACACTTTGGGCAAGTGTAATACGCGAAAACTTAAATACCCAAGGTAAGCCGTTATCGTCATCACCTGCAAACACAAAACCAAAAGCACCCGAGCCAATCATTTCAACGTTTTTGTAGCCCAGCAGTGTTAGCTGCTTAATACAAATATTAAGCCACTGTCGGTGTTTTTTAGCATCACGGTGCGAAAGCAAATAAACAGATTGCTCTTCGTTGATATAAAAATTGCGGATTTCTTTGGCTTTCAATACAGGTACTCAAATTTATAAAACTAACTAGGGCGTGTTGATCTTTGTGGATTGAAATTTGTTCAATCCAAGGAAGATTAAATCGCGGCGCGAGGTTTGTAACCTAGTGGGCTAAGTAAAAACCGAGCAACAAAGAGTTAATCGTCCCTAGAAAGAACCCAAAGGGCAGCGCATGTTTGGTATTTATGCTGCGTTATCGCCTATTCATGGGGAATAACCACACTACATAGGCTCCGCCTTGCCTAAAAACCAAACATACTGCTGCAAATTCACCCACCAAAGATCAACACGCCCTAATTATTAGTTTTATGTAATGAGATTACAATAGGTTAAATAAGAGTTTTGAAATCGTGGAATAAAACAGCGCTAAAGTAGCGCCAGAACAGTAAATTTAAGTGTAAACGTTAAAGCTCAAAGTAAGCTTTCACAATGCACTGTATATAAATACAGTGCATTGCTTTTTGCTAACTTTCTATAACACGAAGTTGCTTAAGTGATGACACATCTATGTGCGTTTGATAATAATATTTATTTGTGACTCTACCACGGCTCATAAAATCGATAGTTACTCGTTTAGCTTCGCCTGTTACTTCTATTGTTTTATTAATAAAAAAGGTGTCTGCTGGTTGTCCGTATTTACTTTGAAGCTCGGCTACCACATTAGGCTGTATTGATATCGTAATAGAACGCCTGTCGCGATAATCAGTTTCTGTATTTAAATACAACCAACTACCCTGAGCTCCCGCCGCTTTAATATGAAACTGGTAAGTGCCAGCAACACCCTTAGGTGCACTTTGCTCAGTTAAAGCGATAAGGTTCATATTTGCAGCCGTACTTTGGCTCATTTCAATTTTGTGGGGAACAGAACTACATGCACTAAGCGTTAGCACACTTAGTAAGGCTAGATATTTCAAGACACAATTTCCTTGTTTCTTACACCAATTCGCATAATTCAGTGATCTATTTTGAGACAATAAAATCGTGTGGAGAACACAGCAAAAATTTCGTTATTGAGTTGTTCTATATCAGAAACTTTTAATGCAGTTAGCGATTTAATCCCTTAAATTGATTAACTATTATTGCGAATTGGTATTATGCATTATTAAAAATATGTAGCGTTAATGATACCACTATATGCAGCTGTGTTTCTATAATCAATCCAAACAATTAATTAGCGGATATTAAGGCGCATTGCGCTGAGAAGGATCTGTTTTAAAGCTTTTTAGCAAACTTTGTGGGTCAACCACCTCGGTATGCTCTTTAGCAGCCTGCGCCCACCATATTAGTTGGCCAAACGTGCGTGAGAAATAATTAAACCACGATGATTGACTCTCTCCTGCAACAGGTTTGCCATCCTCACTAAACACATCTTGCGCTTTTGGTACGTGGATCATAGCCGATACCGGCAAACAGCCAAGTTCAGATAAAAACGTGCGCATACTAATGGCCGCTCTTACACCACCCCACTGTCCTGCTGAGTAAGTAACTATTGCACTTGGTTTATACGAAAATAGTGAACTACCAAAATGATTAAGTAAGTCAGCGAGGGCTGGACTCATGCTGTGATTGTACTCAGGACTAATCATTATATATCCATCTGCGGCTTTAATTTTATCAGCTAATAGAGTGAGCTCTGTAGGTGCATTACTTTTAGCATATGCAAAGTGCGGTTTAAATACGTTTTTGCTAGGAAAATCCAACGCATCAATTAGCTCAAACTCATGATCACCAAAATGATCTGTTAAGCATTCTATACAAGCCCTAGAAACCCTTAAGCCTAAGCGAGCTGGTTTTGGTGGAGTGCTATCGCGTACTGTGCCTAAAAATACTAAAAACTTCATATGTAATTCTCAACTTTTTTAAACGATAGCTAAACACTAACATTTTTTAGTTATTGTGTATTACACATACGCATTGTTTATTGATTCAAAGCATAATAATTAAATTTAAAACTGAAATTTAGCAACAACCGCGCCGTTAAACATATTTTATCGTGTGTTAAATTCACTCGCTTGCATACTTTTTACACATTTGACCAGTAATATGCCACAGTATAAGTACGCCAAAACCTATACCGAAAAGGATACAAGTAATGGGCTTAAAAAATTTTAGCGCATGTGCAATCATTGTTACCGCAACAGCTTTAACTCTAAGTGGTTGCAACGACTCATCTACTAACAAAAATACCGAGCAAGTCAGTAGATCACTTAGTGAGGCGCAAAAAGCAAATCAATCAATAAAGCTATCTATGTTCAAACAAGAGGCTTTTATTACAGAGCCTAAAATTGTTGATTGTGAAACCCAGCAAGGTACTAAAACAACCTGTTATGAGTTTACTACATCAGGTGCACCAGCAGGCAGAGACCCTGGCCCATTTTGCCCTCGCAGCACAACAGACGGAGCTGATGTATCAGGTACTTGGTTTGATAAACAAGGTAAAGGAGAGCTAGTCGACTTAACTGGCGACTTTATTCTTAAGTTAGATGAATACTACGGCGATGAAAGATGGGTATTGTATGACGCAAAAACAAATAAAGTTCGTTATACAGCAACAAAAGAATCTTGCTCAGGTGCTGCACGCCCAGATGTAGAAGAACAATACAAACAAAATTGTATTGAATGCGAGCTATCCTATTTAGAAGATAATTTTTCGCTTACGTATTTAATTCCGACTACACCAATAGTGAGTAAAAAATCCAGCCGTTTACATACCGTGGGCTTAGCGCTTGATGGTACTGAACTTTCAGGCCCTGCACCTATAAATGCTATTTTGGGCAGTTATACAATTGCAGCATTTGACGACTGCGGTGGGCATATTAACCTGCACCAAGGTTATCACTATCATTCAACAACCGGATGTACCAATTCAGCTCCAAGTACTGACGGACACGCCCCTTTAATAGGTTATGCCGTTGACGGTTACGGTATTTACGCAATGAAAGATGCACAAGGCAATGAAGAGTCACTCGACGAATGCCGTGGTATAACAGATGAAACCAGAGGCTATCATTATCATGCTGCCAGCCCGAGCGAAAATTTGTTTATTGGCTGCCTTCATGGTGAGTCAGTAAGAGCAGCTGGTGGCCCGCCGCCAGGCAATAAACCACCACCAAAGCATTGAGAAAATTATGACTATTAACTATAAGTCACTGTTTGTTTTACTTGCTCCTTCATTATTACTTTTAAGTGTTTATGCGACAGCACATTCTCAGCCACTTAATCAAATAGCAGTGAAAGCATGCTTTGAAAAGCAAAAGTCACAATCGTGTCAGTATCAGGGTGGGCATAACGACTTATATATAGGAAGCTGCCAATATATGGCTGATGACTTAATGTGTGTTCGTAATCAACCCATTCAAAAAGTTGATAACAAAGAAAGTAAAACGAATAACAGCAATGATAGCCACGAACATCAAAATAAGCAGTATAAGTAGTTTTAAGAGTTAAGAGTTGTGGGTTTTGTATCATACCAATTCGCTTAATTAAATGATCTATTTTGAGGGTAGAAAAACGTGTTGATAGCTAGGCAAAAAAACGCTATTTGGTTGTTCTCGGCAATTGCTCCTGCATTGCTCTACCTTATGCATCCATGCAGTCGTAAATGAGAATTTTTTTAACTCAGGTAGCGACACGTTTAGCCCCGCAAAATGATTAAGTATTATTGCGAATTGGTATTAGGTGCAGTAAATTTACTGCACCTAATTAATTTAAACCGTTACGATTAGTATTGATAACTTAGCCCTACACCACCCCAAAATATATTTCGAAGTGTCTCGTCACCTGCAAAGCGTTTTTCATCTTTATTAACTGCAATGCTATAGCTTGTATATGTGTATAGGGCTAACTGATTAAAAAGCTGATACGACAAGTTTGCAGTAAACTTAACGTTGTTTACTCCGTTGTGCCCATCACTAACATACCCCGCGTTAACCCCCACGCCCGATTGAATATCTACTGATAGTAAATCGTTAATATAAAAATCTTTTTTTACTGCCATCTCCAAAAATGTACCGCTGGCATCAAATGAATGATAAACACTACTTAATAACTGAATATCGTCCGAATAAAAATACGCAACGTCGAGGCTTAGCTCATTATCGTGAGCATCAATGCCATATTCGCGAGCTTTAATATAGTTATAGCCTACATACATCTCTATCCGCTCAGATAAGTGAGCGGTATAAATAGCATTTAAATTAAGCTCTGAATAATCACTACTAATACCTTTGGCCGCCCAAGGGATCACCGCAAAGTTTTTATAGTTAACCTCAGTAGCAATTGATGCAATACCATTACCGGCAAGGTTATCTCGACCTTCGGTAACATATCGGCTCTCCCATAATGGGTGAATATGTAAATCAAACTCTTTATTTTTATAATTTACGTCAGTATGGGTATGCTTAATATTTCCGCCTACGCCCACTTCAAGCTCTTGATAGTGTTCTTGTGTTTTTGCTTGTGCGTAAGCTGTATTTACCCCCGCTAGAGTCGTAATAACAAATACATATTTTAAATAGTGAGTCATTTATTAAGTCCAAAACCATCATAAATGGTAAAAAGTGGCGCATAGTATTGTTATAAAACGTGTTAGCGCAATAAATAGATGCATATATATTGTTTTATTTATTAGATTTGAAGTATTTACTAAGTATTACCCATAAACTACAAGTTGCAATTAGCTCTAGTTTTAACCAACAAGCCAAAGCTATATATGCACCGAGCAATGCTCTAGCAGGTACTTAATTTAATAGCTAAAATGATAGTTATAGTACTCACGGTGAGGTGTTCCCTATTGCAAAAACAGGAAAGCTATAAGTAGAAAGTGTAAAAAAGTGCGGTAACGGGACAAACATAAGCAGCAACAACTCAATAGCCTGCTTATTCTTAACCTAATTTATTAGCAAATTTAATGACTTAAATAAGCCATAACGGCAATGAGTGCAACATAAAAACCAAAACCTACTAAGAAGGTCAAGTCGACTCTTCTAGCTTTACTCGCTTTATAAGATGCAAAGTCTTTAAACTCGCTTTTATACAGCCCAAACGTAACCACTTTTAATAGTAGCCAACCGGTCGAGTAAAATAAAAAGCTCAAGCCAGTATCAACTATTAGCCAAATAAAAATCTCAAATGCAATACTCATTAACTATGTCCATTAGTTTGGAATAGAAAAACTATATCAGCTATGTGTTTAAAATACAGCCGGCTTAGTTAATTAAGGTGTAACAGTAAATTTCGTTAAACCTATTAACTGACCTGATTCGGTGACTACTTTTACCTGCCACTTACCAACAGAGTCGCTAGGAAAATTTACCTTGTGGGTCCATGCTCTGTAACCTAGCTCTCTCCCGCCGTTTATATTTAACGTGATCCGATCAACTTCCTTTTTATTATGAAGCCACACATGAAATATTTTTTCATTTAAGCCTCTTGGTGCTTTAACAGCGGTCCAACTGTATAAACCTTGATGATGCAGTGTATAAGAGTCTAACTGTTTAATACTCCCAACTGGCTTTTTATGCTGTAAATCAACTTCATGAGCTAACGTAATATCGGTTAATCGCAGCGCAGCAGGAGGCACATAGCTCCTTAATTGCCACACAGCAGTGCTCAAAGCACATAAAATCAATACAAGAATAGGAAAACGCCACCAGCGCGCATTAGGCATTAAATTGTTTAAACTCGGAAGAGTAACCACTACAGCCGTTACAAGAGCCGCAGCTAAACTTTGGCTCGTTGTAAGGTTTAACAAAATAGGTAAGGTAACAAGTAAAACAACGAATAAAGCAAAGTTATGAAACACACTAAATAACGTACGGTTTTTAGCAAGCTTCTTATAATAAAAAGGGTCGATTACCGATATAACCGCACATAACACAATGAGAGAGGTAAAAAATGCTTGAGGATGGTCCCACTGCGTAACCGCTAAAAAAAACGGCAAAGCAAAAAATAGACTTTCTTGTTGCACCATTTGTAGAGCAAAACGCATTACATTAGGAGATACAGCCACACCAAATTTTTCTTCTACTTTGTCTCGTAGCCAATTATCAATAATTAGCCACAACCAACTAATAAGTAAAAATATCGCAATAATTTGCGAAAAAGACTCTTTTCTATCTACAAGTACAAAGCTGGCAACGCCCGACAAAAACGCCAGCACAGCCAATAATCCAGGCCGCTTTTGCATCGCGCTTATAAATTTAGCGATTATATTTTTACAGTAATCCATGTATGAGTGTTTCCGTACGGTTACGTACTTTATTATTTTTATTCAGAGTATGATTAGTTTAACCAAGTTTAAATGAACAACAGATAGATGGATGGATTCAAACGCGTCATTTACCAGTAAATCAAACTAACCATTTTAATTAAATAAAAGCCCGGCATAGCGCGTCATTGGTACGTTTATTAATTTTTGTAACGCGTGAGCTTTAGCAAGTAATTCATCTTCACTAAGTGCAGGCATTTTATTGTTAAAAGCGAACACAATTTTATTACCGCCTTCAATAATAAAACTAAGAATCCTTCCTGCAAATTCTTTCTCAAGTAGTTGATCAAACGCTTCCCTCTGCCCAACTTTGGTATGGCAAATATTAAGTACTAAAACACCATCAAAAGTGAGCGCATTTTTACAATCACGTAAGTAGGATGATTGCACCTGATCTGATTCCATCCCTTCTGAGCTATATAAATCAGAAAAAATAACGTCCGTTTTTATCTGCGTGTTTTTCATGTAGTTTGCCGCATCATCAATGTGAATAAACAAACGTTCTGAAACAGGCAGTTCAAAATATTTTATAGCCATATCAGCAACGGCTTTTCGGTATTCAACGGTATGTATAGTCAGTGCGGGAAACGCATGATAAAGACTTTTTGCTATAGAGCCCGCCCCAAGTCCCATTATCATCGCGGTTTTTAAGTGCGGAATAAAAAAAAGCGCAGCCATCATAGCTTGCGTATAAGCTAAGCTTAACCCGTTAATATTATTTAATTTAATACAGCTTTGATAAATTTTTCCGTCAAAGCTGAGAATTAGATTCTTTTTTGTTTGATATACATAAACAGGGCCATGCTCATCAATAGTTGATGCAATACAAGTGCCTTTGATATCCACGAATACTCAATAGGTGAGGTGATGAAAAACGAGTATAACTTAGTTAACGCACTGCCATTGCTACTAATATGGCTAATAACGCTTTTATTAATTTACAAGCATTTATATACGTACTCAAAAAAGTCGGTTTATCATTTAGGTTAGATGAGCTGAAGTATCTGCCTTTATAGCTAATTAAAACTTATCCAGTGATGAATTTTAGTATAAACAACGACGAAACATACTAAAAATTTGGCTAATGTACTGTTATAGCTATAAAAAAAACCTTTGAATATTCCTCATGTTCAACATGAATAAAGTGCACACCAAAACAATAGAAGTCTAAACGGCTAAGCATCCATCCTTTATTTTTACCGATTTGTGCCTTTTTTCCGTCAATTGCTACGTAATCTAATTTAACAATAATGATTAATGAATATGACTCATGTTTTATGTGAAATTAAACCGTTTTTCTTCATATCCCAATCAACGTATAAATTACTCATCCCTAGCGCTAAACACTATTTAACAACTTAAAGCCGCTGAATACCTAAACCAGCTAAGTAAGTTGCAAGGCTAATAAAGCGCAAAGCATCAATCAGGTTTAAATTATAAAATTGGATATAAACACGATGAAAAAAGATTTTACATTTAATATTAAGAGCGTTTCACTCGACGAAAATTATCATCCATCAACTAATACACGTATCACAACCAACTTTGCTAATTTAGCCAGAGGTGAAT
This sequence comes from Pseudoalteromonas sp. NZS100, assembly GCF_015864815.1. NCBI lineage: Bacteria > Pseudomonadati > Pseudomonadota > Gammaproteobacteria > Alteromonadales > Pseudoalteromonadaceae > Pseudoalteromonas > Pseudoalteromonas sp. NZS100. The sequence goes on along the minus strand of NZ_JADYWM010000025.1, from coordinate 4,248 downwards.
ACCGCAAAGCAAACTTGCGTAACGCCTTAAACATGATTAACAACCGTTTTAACGCCCTAGCCCACTGGGATAACACCAAAGGTGAGCGTTATGCTGTTGAGCTTGAAATTATCTCTGTTGAAATAGGTATTGAAGACGGCGGCGAAAGCTTCCCCTCTATCGAAATATTAAAAACAAATATTGTTGATCATAAAACAAATAAACGCATTGAAGGCATTGTAGGAAACAACTTTTCATCGTATGTGCGCGACTACGACTTTAGCGTACTCCTACAAGAGCACAATAAAGGCAAGTCTCAATTTAGCATTCCAGATGACTTTGGGGTTTTACATGGCAAACTATTTCAGTCATTTGTAAATTCGGATACATACAAACAAAACTTTAAAAAGCCACCGGTTATATGCCTAAGTGTGTCAGATAACAAAACCTACAACCGCACCGAAAACCAACACCCGGTACTTGGCGTTGAATACGAACCAAATGAATCGTCTTTGACTGAGCAATACTTCAAAAAAATGGGCTTGCAGGTACGTTACTTTATGCCGCCAAATAGTGCAGCGCCTTTAGCATTGTTTTTCTTTGGTGATTTACTTAATGATTACAGCAATCTTGAGCTTATAAGCACCATTAGTACGATGGAAACGTTTCAAAAAATCTACAGACCAGAGATTTATAATGCCAACGCAACAGCGGGTAAATCATATAAACCAAACTTAAAAAACTTGGATCACTCACTAACGCAAATTGTGTATGACCGAGAAGAGCGCGGCAAGTTAGCAAATGAGCAAGGCAAGTTTGCACAAGAGCATTTTATCAAGCCGTACCAAACAGTTCTTGAGCAATTCTCTACTCGCTATCTGTCATAACAACTAATAGTAACAACCAGTAATAACACGCTTAACGCTACGTTTAATAATTAACTAAAATATACGGCATTATTTATTATGAAAAAATTACTACCTACATCTACCGCTGGCAGTTTACCTAAGCCTTTATGGATTGCAGAGCCAGAAACACTTTGGTCACCTTGGAAATTACAAGGTGATGAATTAACCCAAGGAAAACACGACGCCCTACGCTTGTCATTATTCGACCAACAACAAGCAGGTATTGATATTGTTAGCGATGGTGAGCAAACAAGGCAGCATTTTGTAACTACATTTATAGAGCACCTAAATGGTGTTGACTTTGAAAAACGTAAAACAGTAAAAATTCGTGACCGATACGACGCAAGCGTACCTACAGTTGTTGGCCCTGTTAGCCGTCAAAAGTCTGTGTTTGTTGAAGACGCTAAATTTTTACGCAAGCAAACCAAACAACCTATTAAATGGGCATTGCCAGGCCCAATGACAATGATAGACACGCTTTACGACGATCATTATAAAAGCCGCGAAAAACTAGCGTGGGAATTTGCCATAATTCTCAATCAAGAAGCAAAAGAATTAGAAGCCGCAGGCGTTGATATCATCCAATTTGATGAGCCCGCGTTTAACGTATTTTTTGATGAAGTGAACGACTGGGGAATTGCCTGTTTAGAGCGCGCAATTGAAGGGCTTAAATGCGAAACCGCCGTGCATATTTGCTATGGCTACGGCATTAAAGCCAATACAGATTGGAAAAAAACACTAGGATCTGAATGGCGACAGTACGAAGAAGCATTCCCTAAGCTTCAGCAATCTAATATCGATATTATCTCACTAGAGTGCCATAACTCCCATGTACCAATGGATTTACTAGAACTCATTCGCGGTAAAAAAGTAATGGTAGGCGCAATTGATGTAGCAAATCACACTATCGAAACGCCAGAAGAAGTAGCTAATACGCTACGTAAAGCACTGAAATTTGTAGATGCCGACAAACTCTACCCGTGTACAAACTGCGGCATGGCTCCACTACCTCACCATATAGCTAACGGCAAGTTAAATGCCTTGAGCGCTGGAGCTGAAATTATAAGAAAAGAGTTATTAAAAAAGAACTAGAAAAGTAGCTTTAAAATACAAATTGTAAACAATAACAGCTGTCGCACCATGCCATGGTTAAACCCATAAACATGGCATGATGTGCTAGTTAAAACCTACTAAAGAACAAAGTTTAGGTAGTTATTTAATTTTTTTATTAAAAAGCTCTAGCCTGTTTTTTGAAAAATCGATAACTGCTTGGTATTGAGTAAAAAAGGGAGAGCCTAACAAGCCATGTACTCCCTTTTCACCACCCGCTACCTGAACATGGTCAAGATTAAGTGACACAAAGTCAGGACTTTCAAACAAGGCATTTCCAAACTCAATTGAATCAACTTCTATATCTCCCATAGCGTGATCTGAAGTGCCTAAGCCTGCCGCATTCTCAATATTGAGTTTTTCTTCAATGCCTAACTCACTTAGGCATCCCCTGTCTAAAACAGATGTCCCAGCGCCAGTATCTAAAATAAAACGTAACAATTTACCGTTAATTTTAGCTTCAACAATTTGGTGGCCTGTTTCTGATATTTCAAACTCAATTACAGTTTTGTTCTCAGATAAATTCATATACATTCCTTGTTATAAAGTTTTTAAAATCTTACTTACTATTTTCAGCTTCCAACAAATTAATAGCCAAATTTTACTAGTCGCCCACCCCAGCGCGTTTTGTTAGGTTACGTTTATCACCTGAGGCTCAATATTTGTTAAAACATGAATGATTTCATTTGTAGTCATTACTGAATAATGAAACAGCTTATTGTTGTTTAAACTGAAAGTATTCGTTTTAGTTTGCGCATACTCCAATAAGCTTGAATCAGAATACACGCCGATTACGCCCGAATCACGGTTTTGATGATAGTCATGAAAATGGGTACTTTCATCATAAGTTTCAAATAAAACGGTATTTGTAAACACAACCATAAACCTTACGGGGTCATCGCCTTTTATATAAGTTTTAAGGTTCAGTGTAAGTAACCCATCAACATACGATAATTTGTCTAAGCTCCAGTCTTGGTAATTATTTGTGACTTCATCGATGGCAGTATTCATTTAATTACCTTACGAGCCTGTAGATTAACTCGTTTCTATTTGTTTTTATTGATAAACAAACCATAGCTGAGTTCCTATTTTGGTTCAATCTATTAGTGTTTTTCATAAAATTTAGAATGGGTGTCTAGTTTATTTAGCATTGAAATACAAATTGTAAACAATAACAACTGTCGCACCATGCCATGGTAAAATCCATAAACATGGTGCGTTAGTTAAAATTTAAAGCACAAAGTTTAGGTTAGATACTTAATTATTTTTTATTAAAAGCTCTAACCTCTTTTTTGAAAAATCGATAACTGCTTGGTATTGAGTAAAAAAGGGAGAACCTAACAAGCCATGTACTCCCTTTTCAGCACCCGCTACCTGAACATGGTCAAGATTAAGTGACACAAAGTCAGGACTTTCAAACAAGGCATTTCCAAACTCAATTGAATGAACTTCTATATCCCCCATAGCGTGATCCGAAGTGCCCAAGCCTGCTGCATTCTCAACATTGAGTATTTCTTCAATGCCTAACTCACTTAGGCATGCCCTGTCTAAAACAGATGTCCCAGCGCCAGTATCTAAAATAAAACGTAACAATTTACCGTTAATTTTAGCTTCAACAATTTGGTGGCCTGTTTCTGATATTTCAAACTCAATTACAGTTTTGTTCTCAGATAAATTCATATACGTTCCTTGTTAGATTTTATTTAGGTGTTGGAAAACGAATACACCCTACGATGAATCGACTTATTTAGCGGCTTTAAAGCGCCACTATTAAAATTTGCAATTAATAGACAAATTTTAATAGTCGCCCACCTCAGGGCGTTTTGTTAGGTGTTTTTATCACTTTTGTCTGGAATATCATTACACAAAGCACACTCTACACCTTTACGTGATTGATATAATCTTGAACATATAAACACTGTTGTTGTGATTGAAGACCAAGTACAAGCAAAAATTAATGCTTCTTGAACTGAATGCTGTTTAAGCAACTCAACTATAAAAAGTAAGGCTGCTACTCCAAGAAATACTTTTAATGCTCTAACAATCCAAAACTTAAATCCCATTTGAACTCCAAACTTGAGAAACACCTAACGAGCCTGTAGATTAACTCGTTTTTAAATTTGTTTTTATTGATAAACAAACCATAGCGGAGTTCCTATTTTGGTTCAATCTATTAGGGGCTGTTGATCTTTGTAGTACATATATCAATCAGCCCACATTGGTAGCCACATCATAGTAAATGCTAAAGCGA
>NZ_JADYWM010000024.1:0-59314 GCF_015864815.1 Pseudoalteromonas sp. NZS100 | reverse complement strand
AAAGTTTTCTGGCGAATTCAATTATACCTTATCTTCATGCTGTTTGTTTTTCATACCACAAAGATCAACACGCCCTAGTCAAATTAAAATTTTATTTAATATAACTGGGTCACTATTTGTTCACTTAAAAAACAGACATAAAAAAAGGCTCATAAATGAGCCTTTTTAATCTCTACTTTAAATTTAGCCTAAGTCACCGCTAATTGCGTATTTTAAAACCCAGTTTTTTATCGGCCCCGTATTATTAGCCATTTTTAAAAACTGGCTACGTGCCCATTTAAGTGGCGCAACTTGGTTAGAAAAGCCAAAGTAACAGGCGTCCATCATGCTCATCATTAATAAATTAGCCTTACGGCGAGCTCGCTCATATTCTTTAAGCGTTAACGGGCACCCTATATCCGCTGCATTGTCTAAAACTTCAGCAAGTGCCACTACATCCTGAAAACCTAAATTTACACCCTGCCCTGCAAGCGGATTTATTGTATGAGCTGCATCGCCGACTAAAACTAAGCGCCCTTGTGAATAGCTGTTAGCATGTTGGCGAGTAAGCGGAAATATTGCATGAGTCTGTACTTCAAAGTCTCCAGCAAGTTCAGGAAATTTATTAAGTATGTGCATTTTTAGCTCAGCTGGGTTTAGTCCTTTAAATGCTTGCAGTGTATTTGCATCGTCGTACCAAATTAAATTAGCGTATGGTGCCTGCATTGGCAAAAATGCGAGTGGCCCACTTGGCGTAAACTGCTGCCATGTTTTTATTTGTTGCGGCGCATCGAGTTTAATTAATACCCCCATGCAATGTTGCTGATACTGCCAGCCGGTAATTCCTATATTAGCTTTAGCACGCAACTGCGATTGTCCGCCATCGGCTGCAATCACTAAATCAGCGGTATAGGTTTGAGCTCCATACACAAGCGTAATTAAATCATCCGTTTGCTCTATTTTAGTAATAGGTGTAGCTTGCTCAATAACCTCAATTTTATAATGATCAAATTGCTGCCATAAACTTGCTTGAATTAAACTATTTTCAATTAAGTGGCCTAAATGCGTGGTGTTTATATCGGCGCAGTCAAACAATAAATTATCACCACCGCGCTCAAATGCCTCTAATTGCTGATAAGGCGCTATGCGGTTTTGTCTTAAAAGCGGCATTGCTCCTAATTCATCAAGTAAATTTTCTGAAAAACGATTAATAGCCGACACTCTAATATCAACCTTATCACTACTAAGAATCTGTGATGGGTCTATTAGGTGTTTTTCGATTATGCGTACGCCAAAGCCCTGTTGAGCAAGCTTTATCGCCATAGCCGCGCCAACCATGCCACCACCAACTACTATCACATTATTTTTAGTCATGTTTTTCATCATTTTATTATTACTTGAGTCTGTTTTGATTGTATCAAAATTAATTTGTTTTATACCAGAGGATATCCCTAACTGCTGATTAAACTCGCCTCGTATTGATTTGAGATCACAAACATGAAAACTATACTTGGATCTGGACGGGTATCCAGCTAAAATACGCCTCCTTTAAGTGAGCATGCTTGCTCCTTAATCCTGTTTCAAGCACATTTTTGTGCCACTATCGAATTGAACACGAGGCTATATTTCAATGAGCAAAAAGCTGCATATTAAAACCTGGGGTTGTCAGATGAACGAATACGACTCTCAGAAAATGGCTGAACTTTTAGATGCCACCAACGGCTACCAGCTAACTGAAGATGCAACAGATGCCGACGTAATCTTACTTAACACCTGTTCAATTCGTGAGAAAGCACAAGAAAAAGTATTTCACCAATTAGGTCGCTGGAAGTTATTAAAAGACGACAAGCCAGATTTAATCATTGGTGTAGGTGGTTGTGTTGCCTCACAAGAAGGTGACTCTATTCGCCAACGTGCGCCATTTGTAGATGTTATTTTTGGACCGCAAACGCTACACCGTTTACCAGAAATGATTAAACAAGTGCAAGGCGACAAAGGCTCATCGGTTGTTGATATTTCATTCCCAGAGATTGAAAAATTTGACCGCCTGCCAGAGCCAAAAGCAGATGGCCCATCTGCGTTTGTATCAATTATGGAAGGCTGTTCTAAGTACTGTACTTTTTGTGTTGTACCTTATACCCGCGGTGAAGAAGTTAGTCGCCCAGTAGATGACGTACTACTTGAAGTTGCACAACTTGCAGAGCAAGGCGTACGTGAAGTAAATCTTTTAGGTCAAAACGTAAACGCATACCGCGGCGATACGCACGATGGCGAAATTTGTTACTTCTCTGATTTAATTCGTCTTATTGCAGCTATTGATGGTATTGACCGTATTCGTTACACCACATCGCACCCGGTAGAATTTACCCCAGATATAATCGACGTTTACGCCGATGTACCAGAGCTTGTAGATCACTTACATTTACCAGTACAAAGTGGTTCAGACCGTATATTAAACCTAATGAAACGTGGTCATACGGCAATTGAATACAAATCGACAATTCGTAAGTTACGTAAAATTCGTCCTAACTTAAGCATGTCGTCAGATTTCATTATTGGTTTCCCAGGCGAAAGCAAAGAAGACTTTGAAGCAACCATGAAGCTTATTAGCGACATAGGTTTTGATATGAGCTTTAGCTTTATTTACAGCGCACGCCCAGGTACGCCAGCGGCAGATTTGCCGGATGACGTAACAGAGCAAGAGAAAAAAGAACGCTTATACTTACTACAAAACCGTATTACACAAATGGCGCAGCAAATTAGTCGTCAAATGTTCGATACAGAGCAACGTATACTTGTTGAAGGTCCTTCTAAGAAGAACCCTATGGAATTACGTGGCCGTACCGAAAACAACCGTGTAGTAAACTTTGTTGGCCCGCACACAGTGATCGGACAGTTTGTTGATGTACGTATTACCGAAGCATTACCTAACTCTTTACGTGGTGACTTAATTCGTACAGAATCAGAAATGAATTTACGACGTGAAGTCGCTCCTTCAGCTATTTTAACTAAAGCTGCAGCTGCAGAGCCAAAACCAGACACTGTTAACGAAATTGGCGTAGCTACTTTCGTTCCTTAGTCACACAATTAGCGCCAGTTAACGCTGGCGCAGTACTATAGGAAGCAATTTTGAGTAATCAGTTAAAAACATTAGAGATTTATTTAGAACCTGCCGATAACAAACGCCTATCTTCTTTATGTGGCCCGTTTGACGAAAACATCAAACAAATTGAACGCCACCTGGCTGTTGAAATAATTCACCGTGACAACTTTTTTAAAGTAACCGGTAAACTACACAACTGCGCCGGCGCTGTAGAAATCTTAAAAAACCTTTATGTTGATACTCAGCCAGTTCGTGGTGTTTTAGGCGAAATAGAACCCGACGCCGTTCATTTAGCTATTACCGAATCAAAAGCCTTAGAGCAAGATGCATCCAGCAGCGCTTATGGCAAAGAAATGGTTATTAAAACCCGCCGTGGTGTTATTAAACCACGTAACGACAACCAAGGTGTTTATGTGGCTAATATTTTAAACCACGACATTACCTTTGGTATTGGCCCTGCAGGTACTGGTAAAACTTACCTTGCAGTTGCTGCCGCCGTCGACGCTCTTGAGCGCCAAGAAATACGCCGTATATTACTAACGCGCCCTGCTGTAGAAGCTGGCGAAAAGCTTGGCTTTTTACCTGGCGATTTAAGTCAAAAAATAGACCCATACCTGCGCCCTCTTTACGATGCTCTTTTTGAAATGCTAGGTTTTGAAAAAGTAGAAAAGCTCATCGAAAAAAATATCATCGAAGTCGCACCGCTTGCTTACATGCGCGGACGTACTTTAAACGATGCCTTTATTATTTTAGATGAAAGCCAAAATACCACCGCCGAGCAAATGAAAATGTTTTTAACCCGTATAGGGTTTAACTCAAAAGCGGTGATTACAGGCGATATTACACAGGTCGATTTACCTCGTGGCACACGCTCAGGCCTTCGCCATGCAATTGAAGTACTTGATGGCGTAAACGAAATTAGCTTTAACTACTTCAAAGCCCACGACGTAGTACGTCACCCTGTTGTAGCACGCATAGTTGAAGCCTACGAGCGTAACGACGAAAGCGAGCGACTTAAGCGCATTGAAAAGCAAAATGCAAAAGACGCACTCGCTGCTCTTCAACAGCCTACTACTAAAGAGTAATACTTTGACAACCGAACTTGATTTACAAATAGCCTGTGAGTTTGACAACCTCCCAAGCGAAGAACAATTTGCACTATGGGCCGACAAAGCCCTTAGCCAATACCGTGACGAGTCCGAACTCAGTATCGTTATTAGCGACGAAGCGCAATCGCAACAACTTAATAACGACTATCGCGGTAAAAATAAACCGACCAACGTACTGTCGTTCGAATTTGAAGCACCACCAGGAATAGATATTCCTTTGGTTGGTGATTTAATTATTTGCCCAGCCATTGTATTAGCTGAAGCAATTGAGCAAGAGAAGTCATTTCATGACCACTTTGCTCACATGGTTATTCACGGATGCTTGCATTTGCTTGGATTTGACCATATAAAGAGTGACGATGCTTTAGAGATGGAAAGCATCGAAAAGCAATTACTTGCAGAGCTAAACATAGCAGACCCATACCGGGACGATATTTAAATTAACGGAGCAATTAGACGCAATGAGCGACGGTAACTCGCAATCTAGCCAGGGTTCTTCTGGCAAAACGTGGTTGGGCAGAATAGCCCAAATGTTGCAAGGGGAACCCCAGAATAGAGAAGAGCTGGTCGAAGTTATTGCCGATGCGCAAGAACGAGACGTAATCGATCCAGAAACAAAAGAGATGATAGAAGGTGTGCTTGGCGTGTCTGAGCTTAAAGTGCGAGACATAATGGTTCCGCGCTCACAAATGATCACTCTTGAGATCGACAGCCCGCTTGAAGAACTAATTCCAATGATGGTTGACTCAACTCACTCACGTTTTCCAGTGGTGATTGAAGACAAAGATCATGTAGAAGGTTTTTTACTCGCTAAAGATTTATTGCCACTGATCTTAAATAAAGACGAGCATTTACCATCAATACGCGATTATTTACGCCCAGCAATGGTAGTACCTGAAAGCAAACGTGTTGATACATTGCTAAACGAATTCCGTCAGCAACGCTACCATATGGCTGTTGTTATTGACGAATACGGCGGCGTATCGGGCTTAGTAACGATTGAAGATATTCTTGAAATAATTGTTGGCGAAATCGAAGATGAGCACGACGAAGAAGAAGAACATCAAGATATTCGTCAACTTGCTAAACATGTCCACGTAGTGCAAGCACTCACTCCTGTAGATGACTTTAACGAGCATTTTAAAACAGGCTACAGCACAGACGAAGCCGATACTATTGGCGGAACTGTACTGCACGCATTTGGCCATATGCCAAGCCGTGGTGAAACGATTGACATAGAAGGTTACCAATTTAAAGTAACCAACGCCGACAATCGTCGTATTTTGCAACTGCAAGTCACCGTTCCTAAGGCTGATGATAACGACAGTGAAGAAACTGCTAACTAGACTTACCCTATTAGCAAAAGATAAAAAAGCATGGCTCGCACTCGTTGCGGGCCTTGTTTTAACTTTTGGCTATGCCCCTTTTGAAATTTGGCCCATCGTATTTATTAGTCTTGGCGCCATAATTTTTTGCATTAATCCCAATAATACAGGTAAAGCACACGCAAAAACCGCCGCTAAATATGGCTTTATATTTGGCCTAGGCTGGTTTGGTGCAGGTATAAGCTGGGTACATGTTTCTATTGCCACCTTTGGCGGTATGCCGCTTGTAGCGTCGCTCTCGTTAATGGCTTTTTTGTGCTCATACTTAGCATTATTTCCCGCACTTGCCTTTTGGGCAACTACACGCTTTGCCAGTGGCCCTAAAAGCTTTGGCGCATTATTAATTGCCTGCTTTGCAATTAGTGAGTATTTACGTGGCACCGTACTTACCGGTTTCCCGTGGTTAAGTTTTGGCTACACACAAACCGACGGACCTTTAAGGCTGCTTGCCCCTTATATTGGCGAGTTTGGCTTAACACTAACGTGTGTGGCTATTGGCTTTGCACTATATAGACTTACCCAAAAAGATTTTAAAACCCCGGCGGTTACTGCGACAGCTGTTGCGCTTATTTTTACAGGCGCAAATACCACAGGCAGCATTCATTACACAGATAAAAACATGTCAGTATTGCTCGTACAAGGTAACATACAGCAACACCTGCGCTTTGAGCCAAGTGAGTTTTGGACCACAATGAGCAAATACCAAGACATGACACGTCCACATTGGGATGCCGACTTAATAGTATGGCCAGAAGCCGCAGTGCCTGAAATAGAAATGCTTGCCGATTCCTACCTAGCCAATTTAGACAGTGCCGCCTCGTTTAATCAAACCGCCCTTGTAACCGGTATTGTTGACTACCAGCGAGATACCAAAAATATATTTAACACACTTATTGTGGTCGGTAATAAAGAACGCGGCGACGAGCATGGGCATTACCATTACCTTGATAAAAACCGCTATCAAAAACATCAGCTACTACCTATTGGCGAATTTGTACCGTTTCAGGACTTTTTGCGCCCTATTGCCCCATTATTCGATTTGCCTATGTCATCGTTTACCCGTGGCGACAAAGTGCAAAACAACTTGCGCGCCAATGGCTATAACTTACTCCCTGCTATTTGCTACGAAATTGTTTTTGCCGACTTAGTGCGCGGTAATTACAAAAGCAATTCCGACCTACTCTTTACTGTAAGTAACGATGCCTGGTTTGGCGACTCTATTGGGCCTTTGCAACACATGCAAATAGCCCGTATGCGCGCGCTCGAACTACAACGCCCTCTAGTGCGTGTTACTAACAATGGTGTAAGCGCCGTATACGACCCTATAAGCCACACTCAACAAACCATGCCTCAGTTTGAAGCTACCATATTGAAAGCCAAAATTAAGCTTATAAAAGGCGACAGCGTGTACAGCCAATACGGCAATGTGTTTGTGTGGGGATTTGTGTTGTTGATGGGAGTTGTTGGGTTTGGGGTTAGGTTGAGAAAGTGAATTAAAATTAATAGCTGTCGGTGGACAGCTATTTAAAAAAGTGTTTATTGTTGGGTTTCGCTTCGCTCTACCCAACCTACGCAAATTTACTTTTTAATCTAGCCTATGCTAAAAATATAACGAGCTTTGTTCTATTTTTAATGCTTGGTGTTGCTCAATATCAGGTTTAAAAAGTTAAACTCGACTGTAATTTATAATTGGATTTTCACAGATAAACTCACCACCTTTAACGGCATACATCAATACAATATTGAGATTGAGCCTAAATGCCGACCGACTTTAACTTTATCGGTATGCGACTTTATTTCACTTACTTGCGGGAGTTTAATTAAGTATCAAATTTAAATGAAGTTAGCATACAGCATAGTAACATTTTATCGTAACCCGACTATTGGCGTCCTCGCTCCCAACTAAATAACTTTTTAGTCATAACTACTCGTTATGCTTTTTGCTTTCTATGGGGGTAGTTTACAGCAACTATCAAAACCACTTAAACTTTAGCTTTGCTGAGTGTACTCTGCTCACCTGTGGCCTCAGTAGATTACAATGAATATCAATATAGCTACTTTTATTTGGTTCTATAAAAATGTCATCACTTTTACCTAAACAATTACCAACAAACTTTCCGTTTTTATCGAATGTAGATGCTATAACACCACCTGCATATATGCTTTCATTGGTGATATTTTTTAACTCGGCAGTTATTCTTACTCGCCCATTTTCTTTAAAGATATCAGAAAGGGTAAGTTTATAATCACTATTTAAGTCGTCAGTGCCCTCCAATGCTTTATTTGATACCTGCTCTTTAAAGCCACTATCAACTTCTGCAGCTATTGTTAGCGCGTACACACTGATACCACCGAGTGTTGCTATTACAAACCCTATCCCCCAAAAAAAGCCCTTTATAGCCTCATTAAAATTATTACTCATTTAATTCCCTTTTAATTTTTCACTACTAAATTTCGTTAACAATATACCCAAAATCACTCCTTTCACTAACCTAGTATATAAATTAAAACTTATTTTTGTAATAAGCTTTTTAAACCATAGTACCAACTAAGCGCTGCCACCGTGCCATGAGTTTCTTCTTCAAAGTAACGTTGATTTATATATAAACTATTACTCGGGTGCGCTTTTAGTTTTTTAGCAAGCTCTAAGCCCCATTTATAATTAGTCTCTCCAATTTCACCAAAAGCTGCATTATTAGCAAAAGTAAAATATACATTGCCTTTAAGTTGCTTATTTATAAGTTGTTGTTCGTCAAAATAACGATTGAGATAATTATTATCCCAAAGGTAGGTTGCATCAATAATTAAGTAATCAGTAAATAAAGAGTGATTTGTAAGTAAAACATAACTTGCGAACAAGCCGCCGAAAGATTCCCCAATTAATACCCGCTTATTTGATGTACGGTAATTTTTATTAATGAAGGGAATAAGTTCTTTTTCAAAGAAAGCGGTGTAGTTTGCGGCATTGCCAATGTTTTCAAATTTTTCTAGTAGCTTGCCGTTAAAAGTCCAATCGACATTGGTAGGGGTAAAGTCGCGCTCTCTTATCGCATTTTTACTGTTTGGAACAGCGACAATAATTGCTTGTTGAATTTGTTTTTCTAGCCGCTCAGTACTGAGTGCTTCAACAAGCCCCGCTAAGGCTTTTAAATGGGTTGGGTCGCCATCAAGCAGGTAAATAACAGGATATACTCGCTCGAGGTTTTGCTTGTAGCTTGGCGGTAAATAAACACTATAACTGCGCTGCTCACCTAAAATAATAGACTTAAGCTGATGTTTTTTTGCTAACACAATATTTTCTGACGCATACGAAGCTGTAATAAAATACAGATAACTAAACGCCATTAATAAAGCTTTCATAACCATCCTTGTAATTAATAAGAGCAAACTTAACTTTTTACAGTCTCTTCTACCGTTTCAACATTTACAACTTGATTCAAGTTACCTTTAATAACCACAGTCGCTGATATTTTATCTTGAATGGCTTGTCTATTTGGGTCCCAATATATTTGTAAAAACCCTAACAAGCCTGTGGCAAAGCCTGCGCCGTAGCCGCCGTAGCGACCAAAGCAATCTAATAAACCTAATGGCTCGCCGCTTAGGGCTACAACACGGATATTACAAACCTTTTTACCCGGTGTTTGGCCGCGCCAAAGTAACGAGAACAAGGTAAAGTAAACAGCAGCCCAGCCAAAACCTAAGCCCAAGTCTTGAATAATGCCTTTGCTCCACTGCAAAATACTATTTGTGCTTGTTTGTGCAGGTTTTTCTTCTATTAACTGTGCAGGCTTTATTTCGTTATTTTCACTGAGCACCAATAGCTGTAAAAGTACGGTAGCAAGTTGTGGGTTTTGCAGGTCATCCATTTCTGCTAATTTGGGAACTTGCCCAATTAAATTATCAAACGCGTTTTGTTGGCAAGGTTGCTCACAGCTTTCATCAGCTGTTTGCGCTAAATAAGTATTTACCTGTTGTTTTTCTGTGGCGGTAAGCTGAATTTCATCTTGTATTTTTACGCCCTGAACAGCTAAACCTTGATCAGCGTTATCGTCTTCTAGGTAATCTATGCCAATTGAAAGCACAGTCAGTGCGCTTACAAATAAAATACTTGCTGCCGTTATTTTTAAGATTCTTCGCCACACATTCGACATTTTTGGAAGGTATTGCTGTGCCGTACCTTTATAAAAAGCCATTGCAGCAACAAACGCTATTAAAGCCGCGCTGAGTTTGGCTGCTAAAAATATCAGTGCAACATCAATAATAATCGCTAGTGCACGCCGAATTGGCGTAGCTAAAGGCAAGCCCAGTAAAGCACTGTCAATTTTAAAAGCGTAGGGTGTAATAACTTCTCGGGTTTCAGAATTTGATAATTCTAATTGTTCTATTTCTGTGGCTTTCATTTATTTTCTTGTTATTAAAATAGGTAACCCGGTTAACTTACGCGTTTTTTATTTTTTGCTCAAGATAAAGCTAATAGAATCAGTGCACAAAAAAGGGCTGCATAAAATGCAGCCCTTCATGTTTTTACTCAATGTTTATTACTTACTAGCAATTATACCGTTGGATAATCGGTATAGCCTTGCTCTGCACCACCAAACAAAGTGTCGGGGTTGTGGCTGTTAAGAGGCTTGCCTTGCTTTAAGCGTGCTGGTAAGTCTGGGTTTGATACAAACGGGCGACCAAAACCAATCATGTCGGCCCAGCCTTCGCTAAGTGCTTTGTCTGCGCGCTCTTTTGTGTACTTGCCTGCGTAAATTAATACACCACTGTAGGCTTTGCGAATCGATTTTTTAAATTCAACACTCATTAAAGGTGCGTCATCCCAATCGGCTTCGGCTATATGCATGTAACCTACACCGGCTTTATTTAATGCCTCAGAAACCGCTAAGTAAGTTTCCTCAGGGTTTTCGTCTACTGTGCCATTAAGAGTTGTTAACGGGGCAAGTCTTACGCCTACTTTGCTGCTACCAATTTCGTCGCTAACAGCATGTACCACTTCAATTAAAAAGCGCATTCGGTTTTGCACACTGCCACCATATTCATCGGTGCGAGCATTTGACTCTGAGTCTAAAAATTGATTAATAAGGTAACCATTTGCAGCATGAAGCTCTATGCCATCAAACCCTGCATTAACTGCATTTTTAGCTGCTTGGCGAAATTCGCCTATGACATGCGCAATATCTTGTTTGCTCATTTCGCGTGGGAGTTGGGTGTCTACAAACGCCGGTGCGCCGTTTGTATCTACAAATACTTTTACGTCTTTTGCAGCAATGGCCGATGCTGAAATAGGCTGCACGCCACCGGTGTTGTCACTGTGGGTAACACGGCCAACATGCCAAAGCTGAGCAAACATAACTCCACCAGCGCTATGTACTGCGCTTGTTACTTTACTCCAGCCTGCAACTTGCTCATTTGAATAAATACCCGGAGTCCAAGCGTAACCTTTACCAAGCTCACTAATTTGTGTGCCTTCGCTTACAATTAGTCCGGCACTTGCGCGCTGTGCGTAATATGTTGCCATTAAGTCGTTAGCTATATCGCCAGGCTGCGTTGAACGCGAGCGAGTCATTGGGGGCATAACAATACGGTTTTTTAATGTTTTACCTGCAAGTTCTATTGGTTCAAAAAGTAATGTCATAATGCCTCCTAAGTTTGATTGCGCTCATAATAACGTAACCAAGCACATGCAAAAACAACAAAAACTGCAAAATAGTTTTGTTGTATCTGCAATAAAGCCACAAAGTAAAACACATTAACTTTAGGTGAACTAAATGTATTTTATTGACTCTTAACAGCACTATTAAGTTGAGGGTTTGATGTGAATAAAGGGAATGCATGGCCGTGGGTTAGCTCGTTGTGTATACACGCTATTGTGTTGTACTTTTTGTTTTCGCAATCTATTAAAGTTGCACCGCCAAAGGAGGAAAAAAACGCAATAATACAGGCCTATGTTACGGTTAATTTAGCAAGCCTACCTAAGCCAAGCTCAGTTGTTACAACAACCAATGCGCCTGATATAAAACCTGTAAACACTAAAACTGATGCACCAAATTCAGCGACTTCTAACACTACACCTATAAAAAAAGATTCTACAAAAGCCAAAGTAAGGGTAACTAAAAAAACGCAAGCCAAAACCATCACGTTACCAAAGGCACAAACAGAGCTTAAAAAAGACCCTGTAAAACCTGTTGCTCCCCAGGTAGCCGAGCCTTCAGAGCCTACAACAAAAGCCTCTCAAACATTTAAAAAGCTAAATCCATACGCGCCGCTATTTGGCTCTCCTGTAAATAATATGACTCATAAAAAAATGGTCTCCTTTGGTGAAGATAAAAACTCTGAAAATGAAGAGATAAACAATAAGCCTACAGTTAAAACACCAGTAAAATCTGATAATTCAGAAGTTATTAGCCAAAATACAACAGGCACACGACGATTAGAAAAATTTAACGGTAAATGCTATTTAATTGATACTTCCACCGTATTTGGTAGTAATGGCATGCCTCAAGGTAGCGGTAAACCATGCCCTGAGGATAAAACTGATAAAGAAATTATGTTTGAAAAAATCATGAAAAAATGGAGCCGTAAAAATAATTAGCTTTAAATAAGTGAACAAATAATATGTTTATCCATATTGATAAGCTTAAAGTACTTAGGAGTAAGCCATGATCACCAAACAACTATCATCACTTTTTGTATTTAATTTATTAGTTGTAAGTGCACAAGCGAATGCAAACCAGCGCTGGTACGTTGTTAACGACTCAGTAATGGGCGGTGTATCTAATAGCCAAGTAACACAAACTCAAGAAAGTTTGCTTTTTACAGGCAATGTTTCGCTTGATAATAACGGCGGTTTTGCATCAATACGTACAGAGCTAAATACACAAAGCCAAAACACTAAAGCTATAGCACTGCGTGTTAAAGGCGATGGACAAACCTATCAGCTTAGACTCAGAACTACCAATTACCTTGATGGCGCAGCGTACACCCACTCATTTAAAACAGTAAAAAATGAATGGGTAGATATAAACTTTGCTCCGAGTGATTTTACTTTAACGTATCGCGGTCGCGTGCTTGAGCAACAACCGATTATTGATTTTGATGATATAAAGCACCTAGGCTTTATGATTGCAGGCAAGCAAGAAGGTAAGTTTAAACTTGAAGTGGGTAAAATTGAGTTTAAAAGCTAGCCCACCAGCATGTTGGTGGCGCTAAATAGTATAGTCGTCGCCCCGCCTCTTTAGTTCACTAATAACCAGCTCAACCATTTGTTGTTTTATTGCTGCTTGCTCTGACTTTAACTCCCCTAATTGCAGCTCTAACATATCTATCTGCTCTTGTTGCTGCGTGCTTTTATATTTTTTAGAGCCTAGGTGCTCTGCATCTAAAGTTAAACTCGCATCACTTTTATTTAGCTCATTTGCAGAAGTATTTATAGTTAAACTACGTTGTACGGGGCTTTGTTTAAGTTTATTAATTTGCTCTTGCAGCGCAATAACTCGCCCAGTGAAGTGCTTGTATACTTTTTCTAGGTTTTTATACTGATTGCTAAACGTTGCGTTATCTTCACTGTATTCTTGTGCTTTGGTATCTAAAAACTTTGATAACACATATTTTGGCTCTTCCTCATTCTCTTCCTCGCTCTTTTCTTCACTCGCTTTTTCAACAGTTAGTTTATCTGATTGCGCTAAAGGTTGAGTATTTGAGCTGTGTACTTGGTATGGAATGGAAGCCGCTAAAATCTTCATTATTTTATCCCTAAAATAGCTTTGTAACTATTATGGGTATCGACCTCGTATTAAAATCCTTGAGTAAATTTTATTGTTAGCTAAAAGCAAAAAACCCCACTTTAGTAAAGTAGGGCTTATACCAATTTATTAAACTAACTCGTTGCTTACTTAGTGCTTTGGTTATCTTGTGAGAGCGCAATAAGAGCAAGGGCTGCATTTAGACGAGTATTTAAATTATTATAAATAGTCATTCCAAACACACCGATAATACAAACTATTAAACCCATTTGTAGGTTAACGCTCATCTCTAGTAAAAAAACAGCTGCAACGAGTAAGCACAGCGCTAATGCATAAATAATAGATTGAAAGGTAAAGTTAATATCACCTTTGGCTATTTTAAGTAATTCATCTTTATTCATAATTTACTTCCTTGTTATTTAATCACTAAGACTCAATTGCCAGTAGCTCTACTTCAAAAATAAGTACTGAAGCAGGAGGAATACTTCCTACACGTTTTTCGCCGTACGCTAATTGGTGCGGTACATAAAAAGTGTATTTATCGCCTGGGCTCATCAGTTGTAAGCCCTCAGTCCAGCCTTTAATCACTTGGTGCAAGCCAAAGCTAATCGGTGTTTTACGCTCTACTGAGCTGTCAAACACCGTGCCGTCGATTAGTGTGCCGTGGTAATGCACGTTAACCATACTTGTTGGGCTTGGTGTGTTTTCACTCTCACCTTTGTGTACTATTTTGTACTGCAAGCCAGAAGCTGTTTCTACTACACCTTCTACTTTTGCGTTAGCGGCTAAGTAATCTGCCCCTATTTGTGCATTTATGCCTGCTTGTTGTTTTGCTTTTTTACTATTTTGAAATATTAAAAAACAAAAAATGGCGATAACCACCGCCAAAATTATATTGATCATTATTAACCTTTTTCGTTATCTAGTTCTTCGTCTTTTTCGTCATCGTTATCGCCATTAACTATGTCGGCAATTTCTTTAAGGCGAGCAAGCGCAATTCCGTTTACTGAGTTTTCTGGATACTGGCCATCAATAATATCGCCAGCTTCTATATCCATTAACAGGTTAAGCGCTTGGTCTACGGTTTCAACTGCGTAAATATTAAATTTACCCGCTTCAACTGCATTAAGTATTTCATCATCAAGCACTAAGTTAACTTGGTTTGATTTAGGAATGATAACGCCTTGCGAACCTGTTAAGCCACGCATTTTACACAGTTTAAAAAAGCCTTCTATTTTTTCGTTTACGCCACCAATAGCCTGTACATCACCATGTTGGTTAATAGAGCCTGTCAGTGCAATTGATTGGCTAATAGGTAGGCTTGTAATAGACGAAATAAGCGCACACAACTCTGCCAAAGATGCACTATCGCCATCTATATAACCGTAGCTTTGCTCAATAGCGATATTAGCGCTAAGCGTTAAGCTAAAGTGCTGCGCGTATTTATTACCTAAATAACCGGTAAGTAGCATTACCCCTTTTGAGTGAATTGCTTTACCAAGCTCGGCTTCACGTTCAACATCTATTACGCCATCGGCGCCAGCATAAACCGTTGCCGTAATACGCGCAGGGGTACCAAAAGAGGTATCGCCAATGTGTAATACGGTTAAGCCATTTACTTTACCAATGGCTTGGCCGTCGGTTGCAATAAGTGTGTGACCTTCTTTTATATCACTTAGCATGTTTTCACTAATTTGGCCGGTACGGTATTGCTTACCTTCAATGGCTTCATCAATATGATGCGCATCTATAACAGTTAATTTATCTTGTTTTGCGTAGTAACTTGCCTCTGCAACTAATTCAAGTACATCAGCAAAGCGCGCAGAAAGCTTATTGTGATGCTCTGCTTGGCGGTAGCTAAACTTAAGTAAACGCACCATAGCAGCTTGCGTGGTAGTGCACTTTAATGTTTGCTCGCAGTACTCGGTTACTTTAGTTATAAATTGGTACTGTAATTTATCGCTACTTGGTAAGTAGTAATCAAAGTCAGCTAATACTCTAAATAACTCTGCAAACTCTTCATCGTATTCACCTATGGTGTAATACAGTTCGCGCGAGCCTAATAAAATAATTTTCACGTCAAGCGGTATAAGCTGCGGGCGAAGTGTAAAACTACTGCCTACTGAGCTATCTTGATACGGTAAGTCGTTTTTAATTTGATGCGTTTTAAGCGAAAGTTTTAAACCATCCCACACTTGAGGGTTAGCCATTACCTTTTCAGCATCCATAATTAAATAACCGCCATTAGCACGGTGCAATGCGCCCGGCTGAATAGAACGATAACTGGTAATTAAAGACCCTTGCGATGTGGAATACTCAATTTTACCAAATATATTACCAAATGTTGGATTGGGCTCGTACACAACGGGTGCTGCATCGTCTTCTTTAAACTCAACTAAAATATTAGGTGCAAAAAAGTCGGTAAGCATCCCTTTACGATCAAAGTCTTCTTTGCTTTCTTCGCTTTCGTCTTCGTCATCGAGCCATTCAAGTACCGCGTCTATAATTTCAACGCGTATATCTTTTAAATAACGCAGTACACCAATATGAGTTGCATATTTATGTTCTAAGTCTTTTAAAAGCGGTTTTGTGGCCTGCTCTGCAGTCGACTTTTTAAGATTACGCTGCTTTTCTTTTGATTCGCGCTTCCAGCGTGGCAGCTCAATTAACGCTTCTATTAATGCATCTTCTAGCTTTTCAATTTTTTCAAAAAACTCTTCGCGTAACGTTTCTTCAAGTTCGCCAAATTCGCTATCGCTTAATTGTTTACCATCTACAAGCGGTGCAAACCCAACTGAATTTTTTTCTTCGACTAATGCAACACTTTGCTCAAATGCCGCAATTTCTACTGCGGTAATAGCACTGTCGTAGGCGTCGTTAAATTCACGGTCGATTGATTTTTTTTTGCGTTGATATCCTGGGTTATCAAATGCAGCAGGAAATGTGTCGAGTACTTCATCTAAAAATGAATCTATGTCGTCACTAAGTTGCTTGCTTTGCCCTGCATGCATAAACAACGCGATAGGCTCTCTGTGGTCATCGTAATTATTTACGTATAACCATTCGTTTGGGGTTGGGCGGTCTTTTGCATGTTGCTTAAGTTTATCTTTAACAAGCGTAAAGCGCCCATGGGCAGCCTCGCCCATTACATAAACGTTATAACCCGGCAGTTCCATCCCTAAAGAGAAATCTAAGGCACTTTGGGCGCGTTGTTGGCCTATAAATGTTAGTTGCTCGGGGTATGGATTGCTCATACACGTATGTACGTGATTAGTAGAAATACTCGGTGCGAGCTTTGAAACAGATAGTGGCAGCAATTTTTTCGTCATTCTAACTTCTTTTTTTACCAACATATTCGCTGGCCTTTGGGCGTATTAAGTGGCCCGCAGCCACTTAATACTTATATTTAAGGGTGCAGCGCCTTACGACTAAAATAGATTCCATCACATTCAATACACGGTGTAATTTGTGTCGCGTGATAAACATCGTAACTATGAGTGCAATTCTTACATACTAATGTGCCCATGGCTATCCATTCGCCTGCGTGATACACACCATTGTGCTTAAAATCTTGACTAAGAGATTGCCACTCAAGCTGAGTTTTATCTTCTATGTGCGAAAGCTCAAACCATAAGGACTCTTTAAGCTCTTGCCATGCAAGCGAATTATAGTGCGATTCGTTTTCTTGGACATGTTCTATATCGCGCTGTAAATAGCTTTTATATAAAGCGTATCTTTCTTGCCCTAAATCTTTAAGTGCCTGCTCAGATTCAACAAATCGAGTAACTGCGTCTTTTACTTCATGATCTTTTACATCTTTTAGCCATTTGGTTAAATCGCCAAGCCATGCTTTATAATCTGCCATTTTTTACTCCTTCAAAATTGCTGTTAAATCACCCTATAACTTAGATAAGTATAGGTTAACCTGAACTGAAGGTTAGAATTTATCAAAACCGCGTTTTTGACGCTGTGAATAGCACTTTATTTGGGGTATCCTAATGGCAATTTTTTATTAGTTTGCAAGAAGTCTGGAACCATAGATGCAAGAGCAATATAACCCGCAAGATATAGAGTCAAAAGTACAAAGCTACTGGGAAGAAAACCAGGTATTTAAAGTCACTGAAGATGAGAGCAAAGAAAAGTATTATTGCCTTTCTATGTTTCCTTATCCGAGTGGTCGACTGCATATGGGTCATGTACGTAACTACACCATTGGTGATGTTGTTTCTCGTTTCCAGCGCCTGCAAGGCAAAAACGTAATGCAACCTATGGGTTGGGATGCGTTTGGTTTACCTGCAGAAAACGCTGCTATTAAAAACAAAACAGCACCTGCTAAGTGGACATACGAAAATATTGATTACATGCGTACACAGCTTAAGCAATTAGGTTTTGGTTATGACTGGGATCGCGAAATTGCGACGTGTCATCCAGAATACTACAAGTGGGAGCAGTGGTTTTTCACTAAGCTTTACGAAAAAGGCTTAGTGTATAAAAAAATGTCGACGGTTAACTGGGATCCAGTGGATCAAACAGTATTAGCTAACGAGCAAGTTATTGACGGTCGCGGTTGGCGTTCAGGCGCTGTGGTTGAGCAAAAAGAAATTCCACAGTGGTTTATTAAAATTACCGACTACGCACAAGAACTACTTGACGATTTAGACAAGTTGGAAGATTGGCCAGAGCAAGTTAAAACAATGCAGCGTAACTGGATTGGCCGCTCTGAAGGGTGTGATATTGAATTTAAACGCACCGATAACGACGAAACTTTTAGCGTATACACAACTCGTCCAGACACCTTTATGGGTGTTACGTATGTTGCTGTTGCTGGTGGTCACCCTATTGCACAAGAAGCCGCTAAAAATAGCGATGCTGTTGCAATGTTTGTTGAAGAATGCAAAAACACCAAAATTGCCGAAGCAGACATGGCAACAATGGAGAAAAAAGGCATAGCAACAGGCTTTTACGCAACTCACCCATTAACGGGCGAGCAAGTACCAATTTGGGTCGCTAACTTTGTATTAATGCATTACGGCTCAGGCGCTGTTATGGCGGTACCTGCACACGACCAACGCGATTTTGAATTTGCAACGGCTTACGGCCTAGATATTAAACAAGTAATTGCACCGGTTGAAGGCTCAGATCTTGAAGTAAACCTTGAGCAAGAAGCATTTACCGACAAAGGTGTGCTTGTAAATTCAGGTGAATTTGACGATCTTGATTTTGATGCCGCGTTTAAAGCCATTGCCGACAAGCTTGAAGCACTCGGTGTTGGGGAGCGTAAAGTAAACTTCCGTCTACGTGACTGGGGTGTGAGCCGTCAGCGTTATTGGGGTTCTCCAATCCCAATGCTTAGCGACGAAGAAGGCAAAGAACTTGCAGCAACAGAAGATATGCTACCAGTTCGCTTACCAGAAGATGTAGTAATGAACGGTGTAACGTCACCTCTTAAAGCAGACCCAGAATGGGCTAAAACAACAGTAAATGGCGCACCTGCGTTTCACGAAACTGACACGTTTGACACCTTTATGGAATCATCTTGGTACTACGCACGCTACTGTAGCCCACGCTACGACGAAGGCATGCTAGATCCAGCGGCTGCTAACTATTGGTTACCAGTAAATCAATACATTGGTGGTATTGAACACGCTATTTTACACTTATTGTACTCGCGATTTTTCCATAAATTATTACGTGACTTTGGTTTAGTAAATTCAGACGAGCCGTTCGACCGCTTACTTTGTCAAGGTATGGTGCTTGCTGAAACATTTTATCGTAAAGATGAAAAAGGCGGCGATGTATGGATTTCGCCAAGCGATGTAAATACCGAAACCGACGACAAAGGTCGCGTAACTAAAGCATGGCATAAAGAAGACGGTGAGCCGGTATTCTCATCTGGCATGAGTAAAATGTCGAAGTCTAAAAACAACGGTATAGACCCACAACAAGTAATTGCCCAATACGGTGCAGATACAGTGCGTTTATTTATGATGTTTACAGCACCACCAGAGCAAACGCTTGAGTGGTCAGACTCAGGTGTTGAAGGCGCACATCGCTTCTTAAAACGTGTATGGAAATACGCAGTAGACGTTAAAACAGTAGGTTACCAAGCACTTGATAAATCAGCGCTCACTAACCCGCAAAAAGTACTACGTCGCGACTTACACAAAGCAATTGCTAAAGTGACTGATGATGTTGAACGTCGTCAAACCTTTAACACCGCTATTGCAGCCATTATGGAGCTTTCTAATAAGTTATTAAAAGCACCACTGAGCGACAAACAAGATGTAGCGATTGCTAACGAAGCACTTGAAGCATTAGTTATTATGCTTGCACCTATTACTCCGCATTTATCACATGAGCTTTGGAAAGAGCTTGGTAAAGAAGGCGAAATTTTAGATGCAGCATGGCCAAAAGTTGACGAGTCGGCTCTTGTTGAAGATGAAAAACTAATCATCGTACAAGTAAACGGCAAGCTTCGCGCTAAGTTAACAGTTGCAGCTGATGCCACTCAAGAGCAAGTAGAAGCCCTTGCGTTTGCAGAATCTAACGTAACTAAATTTACGGATGGCGCAACTATTCGTAAAATCATTTACGTTCCAGGTAAACTACTTAACGTGGTAGCTAACTAATATGGCTGCATTTAACGCCATTAAAAATGGACTAGCCTTAGTGCTAGTCTGTTTTTTGTTATCAAGCTGTGGCTTTCATTTAAAAAAAGCCTCTAGCTTGCCTGATAACTTAAAACAGCTAACACTTGTAGGCGATGATGAAAAATCGACTTTATTTACTGAGCTTAAAAAAGAGCTTAAAGCGAGTAACGTAGAGCTAGTATCGTCAGCTAAAGATAAAGCCCAATTGTATTTACGCAAAGAAAGTATTGAACGCCAAACACTTTCGCTGTTTCAAAATGGTCAGGTTGCTGAATACGAACTTGCTTATGGCGTGTCGTATGTAGTTAAACTCCCAGGCGAAAAAGCGATAGAAAAACGTTTTGAGCTTTACCGTAATTACCAAGACGATCCGGATCATGCATTAGCAAAAGCAAAAGAGCTTGAGCTACTCATTAGCGAGATTCGTGAGCAAGCCAGTCGTCGTATTGTTAGAGAGCTGTCGCAACTATAATGCGCTGCTACGCTAATCAACTACCGAGTGAATTAAATAAAGGGCTAAAGCCCTTTTATTTAGTATTTGGTGAAGAGCCTTTTCAAGAAGCGCAATGCGTACAACAAATTCGCGACAGTGCTAAACAACAAGGTTTTGATGAAGTAATTAAGTTTACTTTAATGCAAGGATTCGATTGGCAAGAAATCATAGCCCAGTATCAGAGCATGTCGCTGTTTAGCGCCCGCACTATTATTGAGCTTGATTTAAACCAACAAAAGCCAGGCGTTATTGGCAGCAATACCTTTAAAAAAGTAGTTGAGCTGGTTAATCCCGATACTATTTTAATTGTTAAAGGCGCTAAAGCCAGTCAAGAAGTACAACGTGGTGCATGGTTTAAAGCCCTTGATAAACTAGGCGTGTTCGTACCTTGCTACCCACTCACGGGCTCTCATGTAAAACGATGGCTTGATGAGCAATGCCAACGTTTATCACTTAATATGCAAAGCGACGCCAAAGTAAGCTTAATAAATGCCACTGAAGGCAACTTATTAGCCTGTTTTCAGGAGCTTGAAAAGCTCTCGCTACTACACGGCAATGCATTAATTACTCAGCAACTAGTTATGCAAGGGCTGTTAAATCAAGCCAAGTTTGATATTTTTGATTTAAGCGATGCACTATTAAATGGCCACGCTAAACAAGCTATAAAAGTACTAAACAAACTTGCCAGCGATAACACCGAAGTGGTGAGTATTTTGTGGGCTATAACCAAAGAGCTTAATACACTTATAAGTGTGCAACTTGGTTTATTAAATGGCGAACCTATAGCAAATTTATTTAAACAAAAAGCAATTTGGAAAAACCAACAAGGTCCAGTTCAAAACGCAATTAACCGTTTAAATATGCACACACTAGAACAAATAAACAGTGATGTTGCGTTGTTTGATGCGAGTTACAAGCAAGGTAATTTAATTGCACCTTACCAAGCGCTTGCTCATATTTGTATTAAATTTTGCCAGCCGCTCAACATTCCTATGCCTTGCCACGCGGTTAATTAATAAATAATGGGTGTTAAATGATCGCAATTTTTGGTGGCACTTTCGACCCCGTCCATTTAGGCCATCTAAATATGGCGCAGCAATGCGTTAATGCGTTTAATTTAGATACGCTTTATTTTATGCCCTGTGCACTCCCTGCACATAAAGCAGCGCCGGGAATTAGTACTCAGCACCGTATTAATATGCTAAACGCAGCCATTGCACCTTATCCTCATTTTGAACTCGATTTAAGAGAGCTTAACCGAGCTGGTCCATCGTATTCGCTACTTAGTTTGCAAGAACTTCGTAAAGAGCACCCCACTACACCTATTTTATTTTTAATTGGTATGGACTCGTTTAACAATCTCGATAAGTGGTTTGAGTGGAAGGCAATAACACAGCTTTGCCATATTGTGGTGTACCAGCGCCCTGCTCAACATTGCACTGTAAAAGGTGAGCTCAAAAGCTATATGCAACACGCAAATGTTGGCGAAGTAGCGGCACTTAAACACTCACTTGCAGGTAAACTTTATTTTTTACCGGGTGAAATGCTCGATGCAGCCTCAAGTACAATTCGCAAGCAGCTAAAAAAAAGTAATAAAAAGAATGAACTATTGCCCGACGCAGTGAGTCATTACATAGAAGTGCATCAGCTCTATCAAATTGATGCTTAAAAACTCCTAGCGTGTTAAAATGCGCGCCATTAAATTTTTAAATTGAGACAAAACCTTGGATTCAAAACAACTACTCGCCTTTGCTATGGACAAAATTGACGATATGAAAGCGCGTGACATCGTTCATATTGACGTAACTGAAACATCAGATATTACAGATTACATGGTAATTTGTTCTGGTACTTCTAAACGCCACGTACAGTCAATTGCCGATCACTTAGCAAAAGAAGCGCGTCATGCAGATTCAGAGCCACTAGGTTATGAAGGTGAAGGCGACGGCGAATGGGCACTGGTTGATTTAGGTGATGTGGTTGTACACGTGATGCAAAACGAAGCACGTAGCTATTACGATCTAGAAAAACTGTGGGGCTAAACGCTCACTCATTTTAGACAATGCTTGGAAGTAATACGTGAAAATACAAATGATTGCTGTTGGTACTAAAATGCCAGCATGGGTAGAAACGGGATTTGCAGAATATCAGCGCCGTTTCCCTAAAGATATGGCGCTAGAGTTAATCGAAATTCCAGCCGGTAAACGTGGTAAAAATGCAGATATAAAGCGTATTTTACACATTGAAGGTGAAAAAACATTAGCGGCTATTCCAAAAGGCAATCGTATTGTAACGTTAGAGGTAACAGGGAAAGCACTGGATACTCACCAACTTGCTAAAAATATGGAAAAATGGCAACTCGATGGCCGCGATGTAAGTTTACTTATTGGTGGACCTGAAGGACTTGCTCCAGAGTGTATTGCAGCGTCTGAGCAAAAATGGTCGTTATCTAATTTAACATTGCCGCATCCTTTGGTGCGTATAATTGTTGCAGAGAGCCTTTACCGAGGCTGGAGCTTAAATAACAACCATCCTTATCATCGCGAGTAACCCCTTGCCATGCTGAAACATAGACCCACTATTCGTGACCACTCCGCAGAAGCAAACTTATTTGCTAGGCGAGCATTTGTGGGTTTTGTTTTTGTATTAGGATTAGTCGCAGTATTGCTTTCTAATCTTTATACTATTCAGGTCGAAGATCACCAAGACTACCAAACCCGCTCCAACGATAACCGCATTAAAGTTATTCCTATTGCACCCAACCGTGGTTTAATTTACGACCGTAACGGTGTGCTACTTGCTGAAAACAAACCTGTTTACAACCTTGAGGTCATCCCCGAAGAGGTAGACGACCTTGACGAATCGCTTGATCAAATAAGTAAAATAATTGCGATTACAGAGCAAGACAAACAAGACTTTTTAAAAGATATAAAACACACCCGTCGTTTTAAATCACAAGTATTAAAAGCCCGCTTAGACGAAACAGAAGTGGCGAAATTTTCGGTTAATCAACATAAATTCCCTGGTTTTAGCATTGAGGCACGCCTTGCACGCTACTACCCATTTGGCGACACACTAACGCATGCGCTCGGTTACGTTGCCAAGCTTAATAGAAAAGAGCTAAACCAATTAGAACAAGAAGACCGTGCAACCAATTACCGCGCCACACATGATATTGGCAAACTCGGCATAGAAAAATATTACGAAGAAACACTGCACGGTAAAGTAGGCTCACAACGGGTAGAAGTTAATAACCGTGGCCGTGTAATACGCACCCTGAGCATGACCCAACCGCAACCTGGTAGCGACTTAGTACTTACTTTAGACGTGGGCTTGCAACAAATAGCACAACATGCGCTTAAAGATATGCGTGGCGCTGTTGTAGTTATGGACGCCAAAGATGGCGGCGTGCTGGCACTTTATTCAAACCCAAGTTACGATCCAAACTTATTTGTACACGGCATTAGCAGCAAAAATTATAAAGCGCTGCTTAACCAAGACCGGCCATTAATAAACCGTACTACGCAAGGTCGTTATGCGCCGGCCTCTACTGTAAAGCCCTTAATGGCTGTATTAGCGCTTGAAGAAAATATAGTAAATGAGTCAACATCAATGTGGGATCCAGGCTTTTTTGAAATACGAAACGTAGAGCATAAATGGCGTGACTGGAAACGTTGGGGCCATGGTCATGTAGATGTATACAAAGCCATTGAAGAGTCGTGCGATACCTATTTTTACGATGCGGCTTATCGATTAGGCATTACTAAAATAAGCGATTTTATGGCCCGTTTTGGCTACGGTGATTTGTCAGGTATTGATATTCACGAAGAAACTACTGCTATTCTACCTTCAAAAGAATGGAAAGAAGGACGCTTTAAAGAGTCTTGGTGGCCTGGTGACACAATTTCTGTAGGCATTGGCCAAGGTTACTGGACTGCCACACCAATTCAAATTGCAAATGCAACTAACATATTAGTTAATCGTGGTATTAATCATCCCCCTCATTTGGTGCAAGTAATAAAAAAAGATAGCGACATAACGCAAATTAACAACGAAGAAAAACCTCCTGTTATTTTAAAAGATCCGCGCCATTGGCAAGTATCGTTAGATGCAATGCATAATACAGTACAAAAAATATCAGGCACAGCCCACAAAGCATTTAAAGGGACTAACTACGACTCGGCTGGTAAAACCGGTACCGCGCAAGTAGTTAGTATTGCCCAAGGTGAGCGTTACGATGCAGAATCTCTTAAAGAACGCCAACGCGATAATACAATTTATGTAGGCTTTGCACCTTATAGCGATCCTAAAATTGTGGTTTCTGTTGTATTAGAAAACAACCACGGCGGCATTCAAATAGCTCGCCAACTTATGGATTACTACTTTGCAGCCAACCCTGTTAATCTTGCAAGGAACGAGACACCATGACCGCTTTGCACGATAAACGCTCTATTTGGATGCGTATGCACCTCGACCTACCGCTGCTTATTGCACTACTTATAATGATGGCTGGCAGCATAATGGTTGTTTACAGCGCAAGCGGGCAAGAGTCTTCTATGATGATTAGGCATATGACCCGCATGGGCGGTGCGATTGTTGCTATGATTGTTTTAGCCCAGTTTTCGCCTGCCACGTTAAAGCGGTTAGTGATCCCACTTTATTGTGTTGGGTTATTAATGCTAGTCGGTGTACTTTTATTTGGAGTAAGCTCAAAAGGCGCGCAGCGTTGGCTCAATTTAGGGGTGACACGATTTCAACCTGCAGAATTAATGAAGTTGGCTGTCCCGATGATGGTAGCTTGGTATATAGGTAGAAACCACTTACCACCTCGCCCGCTACATTTAATTATTGGTTTTATGATTGTAATGCTCCCTACATTATTAATTAAAGAACAACCCGACTTAGGTACCGCTATACTTATTGCAAGCTCAGGTATATTTGTATTATTTTTGTCTGGTTTGAGTTGGCGTTTAATAGGCTTTTTAAGCTCGATTGTAGCGCTTGCTGCATGGCCATTTTGGCACTACGGTATGCACGATTATCAAAAACAACGTGTACTCACCTTTTTAGATCCTGAGAGCGATCCGCTTGGTTCGGGTTATCATATTATTCAATCGAAAATTGCTATTGGATCAGGCGGCATAGAAGGTAAAGGCTGGTTGCTTGGTACACAATCGCAATTAGAGTTTTTGCCAGAGCGCCACACCGACTTTATATTTTCGGTTTTAAGCGAAGAATTTGGCTTATTCGGCGTATGTGTTTTACTTAGCCTGTACTTATTTATTATTGGTCGTGGTTTATACATTGCTGTTAATGCACAAGATGCATTTGGTAAATTGCTCGCAGGCGCACTCACCCTCACCTTTTTTGTATATATCTTCGTAAACATAGGCATGGTATCGGGTTTATTACCTGTTGTAGGCGTACCTTTACCACTGATTAGTTATGGTGGTACATCGATGGTGACGTTAATGGCAGGCTTTGGCATTATTATGTCAATCGCGACAGATAAAAGGATGCTTTTAAAATAATGCGACACACAAATCAGCTTATATTTACCACGTTATTAATTTTGCTTTTAAGTGCTTGTAGTAGTGGGCCAAGTAGCCGTTATAGTATGCGTCATGATGCAGCGCCATTAAGAGCCCCAACTACACTTGAGATGCAAGACGCTATAGTTACCGAAACCACTAAAAGTGCTAGCGCTAGCCGCCCATACACAGTGCTTGGTAAAAGCTATTCGCCCATGCTTGATGAGACGGGTTATAGTGAGGAAGGTATTGCCTCTTGGTATGGTCGTAAATTTCATGGTTATCACACCTCAAATGGTGAAACGTATGATATGTTTGCCATGACCGCAGCGCATAAAACGCTGCCACTACCTAGCTTTGTTAAAGTAACCAATACAGCAAATGGTAAATCGGTAATCGTACGCGTGAACGACCGTGGCCCATTTCATGACGATAGAATAATTGATCTTTCGTACGCAGCCGCTTATAAGCTTGGCTACTACACCCATGGTACAGCAAAGGTTAAGCTAGAGGCCGTTACGCTTGCGGGCGCAACTGCGCGTCAAACCTATATTCAGGTAGCTGCAGGTAGTACACTTGCTAATATTGAAGCACTTGCCAGCACATTGCGAGAGCAATACAAATTACCAACAAATATTGTGCAAAAAGACGATATTTACAGACTGCATTTAGGGCCAATAAAAGATACCCCTCATGCAAACGAAGTATTAAAAAAATTAAAAGAAAATCAATTTCAAAACGCGTTCTTGCTTTACACTCAGTAAGACTAATACCCAAACTATCCCAGGATGCAGAATTCAGCGTTGCACTGGGGCTTAATATCTAGGCGTTACTTTGTAGAAATGGTAATCCCTTTTAAAAAGTAACAACACAGAGAGTAAGCTCCAGTGAAACGCCCTAAGGGTTGGTTTAAAAACGATTTATACTGCGTTATTGATTTGAACAATAGAGTAACTATTATTTGCAATCAATGCCTTGCCTAAATCGTTTTTAACTCCAACGACGCTCGCATCTCGGGGTAGTTTGGGTATAGAATGGCGTAACGCGAATCTTTAACTTTAACCATTAATGAGTATGATGAAATCTATTAAACATAAAATCCTCAAAGGTGTATGCGGCCTAGTTTGTACAGCCGCCGTATTCTCAGCCAGCGCCCAAATTATTCCGGCACCACCTCAAGTTAATGCGAAAGGTTATTTTTTAGTCGACTTTACAACTGGTAAAGTTATTGCTGAAGGTGAAGCCGATACACAGCTAGCACCTGCAAGTTTAACTAAAATGATGACCAGTTATGTAATTGGTACTGAAATTAAAGCAGGTAATATTGCCACTACCGATATGGTAACGGTAAGCGAAAAAGCATGGGCTAAAAACTTTCCAGAATCTTCAAAGATGTTTATTGAAGTAGGTAAACAAATTAGTGTTGATGAGCTTAACCACGGTATTATTATTCAATCAGGTAATGATGCATGTGTAGCAATGGCTGAGCATATTGCTGGAAGCGAAAGCGCATTTGCTGATTTAATGAATGCCCATGCTGCTAAATTAGGTATGAGCAACAGTCACTTTATCAACAGCCACGGCCTTGATACTGACGAGCACTTCACAACTCCACGCGATATGGCGACACTTGGTGCTGCTCTTATTCGTGATGTGCCAGATGAATATGCACTTTATAAGCAAAAATCGTTTACTTATAACGGCATTAAGCAATATAACCGTAACTCATTATTATGGGATGAAAGCTTAGATGTTGACGGCATTAAAACAGGGCATACATCAGAAGCTGGTTACAGCCTAGTTACCTCAGCAACTAAAAACGATATGCGTTTAATTGCTGTTGTTATGGGTACCTCAAGCGAACGAGCTCGTAAAGTAGAAAGTAAAAAGCTACTTAACTATGGTTTTCGTTTTTATGAAACAATTACTCCGTACAAAGCAGGCGATAGCTTTGCAGAACAACGTATTTGGATGGGTAACAAAGAGAACGTATCTTTAGGTATTTTAGAAGATACACCAATTACTATCCCACGTGGTCAGCATAAAAACCTTAAAGCTAACTTTGAGCTAGATAATACGCTTGAAGCACCACTTGCTAAAGGTACTAAAGTAGGTACGTTATTCTTACAACTAGAGGGCGAAGATATTGCTCAATACCCACTAGTAACACTTGAGGAAGTGGAAGAAGGCAGCTTCTTTAGCAAAATTTATGATTACTTACGTTTACAGATCATGCAGTAATTTATATCTCCCCTATTAACTAGGTAACTAATTTAAACGTCTCCGCTGTGAGGCGTTTTTTTTTGCTTGAAAAATGTTAGAATGCGCCCCATATAAGCAAGACTGCTAATTGCCTATCTGTATTAAGCTTCAAGCTTGCATAGAGTCCACACTTTTGTATGAGGAGTCACCGTCGTGGTTCAACCTGTTAAAGATACTAAATTTGATGAGTACCTAGAGTACCCTTGCCCATTTACATTCAGAATAATGGGTTTAGCTAACGTAAACTTAACTGATCAAATTTTAGCTAAGTTACAACCAATAGCACCTGGCGATTACGCCCCTAAAGTAAAACCAAGCAGCAAAGGTAATTATGAGTCAGTAAGCCTTGTAGCAACAGTTACTAGTGGCAAACACATTGAAGAAATTTACAACGTGATCAGCAATATTGATGACGTACGCCACATGCTTTAATCCATAGTTGAGATTTGTTGTGAACGAAAACACTTTGATCGTACGCCAACTGGGTCGTCAGCGTTATATGCCAATTTGGCAAAAAATGCAGGACTTTACCGACACCCGTGATGAAAATACGCCAGATGAAATTTGGCTTGTAGAGCACGAGAGTGTATTCACCCAAGGTCAGGCTGGTAAGGACGAACACTTACTAGCTCCTGGCGACATTGAGGTGATTAAAGTTGACCGTGGCGGGCAAGTAACTTACCACGGCCCTGGCCAGCAAATGATGTATGTATTATTTAATCTACGTCGTTTAAAGATTGGTGTACGTGAACTGGTTACGTGGCTTGAAGAGTGCATTATTGAATCACTCGCCGAGTATGGTATTGAAGCTTATGCTAAAGCTGATGCACCAGGTGTATACGTTAATGACAGTAAAATTGCATCCCTTGGTTTAAGGGTTCGTCGTGGTTGCTCGTTTCATGGCTTAGCATTAAATGTTAACATGGACCTAAGTCCATTTTTACGCATTAACCCATGTGGTTATGCGGGCATGAATATGGTGCAAACTAAAGAATTAGATGGTCCTCAAAACCTAGAAAGTGCGGGTGAAGGATTGGTGAAACACATGATCAAGAAGCTTAATGCAACACAGGTTAAGCATACTGAAGGGTTTGAAAACGAATGAATAAACCAGTCAAAATGGAACCAGGTGTAAAACTACGCGACGCAGAAAAAATGGCGTTGATCCCAGTAAAAGTTTTACCTACAGAAAAAACTGAAATGTTGCGTAAGCCAGAATGGTTAAAAATTCGCTTACCTAAATCAACCGATCGTATTGACGGTATTAAAAAAGCGCTACGTAAGCATGGCTTACACTCGGTATGTGAAGAAGCTTCGTGCCCTAACCTATCTGAATGTTTTAACCACGGTACAGCTACCTTTATGATTTTAGGTGCTATTTGTACTCGTCGTTGCCCATTTTGTGATGTTGCTCATGGTCGCCCATTAAAACCTGATGCCACTGAACCTGAAAAGCTAGCACTTACTATTAAAGATATGAAGCTAAGCTACGTTGTAATCACTTCAGTTGACCGTGATGATTTACGTGATGGTGGTGCACAGCATTTTGCAGATTGTATTCGCGAGATTCGTAAACATAATCCAACTATCACTATCGAAATTTTAGTACCTGATTTTCGTGGTCGTATGGACCGCGCACTAGAGATATTAATCGAGACGCCACCAGATGTGTTTAACCACAATCTTGAAACTGCGCCACGTTTATACAAACTAGCTCGTCCAGGTGCTGACTACAAATGGTCATTAGAGTTACTTCGTCGCTTTAAAGAAGCTCACCCAGAAGTAAAAACTAAATCAGGCTTAATGGTTGGTTTAGGTGAAGAAATTAGCGAAATTGAAGAAGTACTTCGCGATTTACGTGCTCACAACGTTGACATGCTAACTGTAGGCCAATACCTACAACCTTCTAAGCATCACTTACCGGTTAAGCGCTACGTGCCACCAGTAGAGTTTGACGGCTTAAAAGCGTATGCAGACGAAATTGGCTTTACTCACGCGGCTTCTGGCCCGTTTGTACGTTCAAGCTACCATGCTGATCAACAAGCAGCGGGTAAAGAAGTGAAGTAATCACTTTCTCAAAAAATTAAAAAAGCCGTTAATGATGCATAATTATTAACGGCTTTTTCATGCTAATTGATAAAATAGCTTACTGCGCTATCTTACCTTTTGTAATAGATAAATCAGCAAACCTAACACGTTCTTCATCAGCGCGAAGGCTGTCGGTTTCAACAATTGAGCGGTAAATTCCCCACTTAGGACGAGCAAAATCATCATCACTAAAGCCGCGCCACATATCTATGTTTTGCTCGCTTATATTAAATATCTCTGCATTATCGCTTAAGCGCGTTAACGTCATATCAAACTTGCCATTTTCACTAAATGTAGCTTGTACAAATACCTCGACCCATTCATCTGTAATGAGTGACCAGTCGGTTTCAATGAGGTTTTTATCAAGCCCTGTGCTGTTACCGTTTTCATCAAAGCCTGCACTATATCGCACTTGCAACTGATTACCTGTGCTGTTTTTTTGAGCCCCAGAGAGCGTGATAATAGGCTGGTCGTCATTACCATTGGTGTTGTCGTTGCTATCATTTCGGGCTTTTATTTGAAAAAAATGGCTAAACTTACTCGTAAGCTCAAGCTCGCTGCTTACTTTAAATTTCCAGCTATATTGAAATGTCTCACCCTCAAACGCCAGTGTTTCTTGTGGTGATTTATCGTAGGTCTTTATTTCGTTACGTTGTCTATCACTTACGCCTTTGTCTTTATCTTGGTCATCATCTCGGTGAGCTAAAAAGACAAAATGGTTACCAATTATCGTATCGGTATCTTCAAGAATATGGACAACACTTTCATGATTGCCAGCATATAGGTCTGGAGATTCAATTGACCCTTCGCCGAAGGCATTTTCAATAAGTGTGTATGCGTCAAGCCCCGAATTAACGCCATCTGAACGCAATAAAACGTGTGATATTTTCTCAAAGCCATCAGCTTGAGCTATTGGTGCACCTACAATTGTTATGATAATTTGTGCGCTAGTACCATCTACAGAGTTTACTGTTATTGTATCTTGTAGTGTTTCACCTTCACTTAAAGATGTTATTGATGCGTTTAAATCGTCAAGTGTGTATGACCAATCTCCACCAGCATTTAAGCTAAAAAAACCATAGCTTGTAGCGCTATTTTCTTGTGCTACAAAAGCAGCTTCACCTGATTGTTGATCCGTAATAGTTAATGAGCCTGTTATTGCATCATTACTATCACTAATAACTTCACCTAGAGTGTTACCACCAATTGTTGCAGGAGTTTGTGAAGAAATCGCTTCATTATTTTGCACCGTAGGATCAGAGCCTGAGCTGCCACAACCAGTAACTAAACAAGATAGAAGTATAGCTGTAACTGTATTACAGGGTTTAAGGGTATATTTAGACATGAGTAGTTCTGCGGTTAATAGTAAGCTAATTAAATGTGAATTTACCAATTTATTGTACAAATAACCACAATTCAATTACCAATTAACATTACCAATTTACTGATATTTTAAATTTAATTATAAAATCTATTATTTTCATAGTGATACAAAAAATTATTTCTATAGAGTGTTTATTTATATTTGTTTTAAAATAAAATTAGGTTAAACCTGAGTTACTTGAGATAATTAATACTGACATAATTATTTAGGTTCATTATGAAACTATTAGTTCGTAACTTGTCTCGTGCTACCACTGAGCATGAGCTTCGTACTTTATTTGCAGAGCACGGTAAAGTGACTACTTGTAACTTGGTACTTGATAAAGAAACTGGCCAATCTAAAGGTTTTGCCTTTGTAGAAATGCCAAACGACATAGAAAGTAAAAGCGCAATTACTGCACTTAACCAATCTACTGTTGATAAAAGTAAGATCCGCGTAAAACTTGCAGACGCATAAAGCTAACTGCAACCTATGCAAAAAAACCAGCTAATGCTGGTTTTTTGCTTTTAGTGCCAAGTATTGTATTTAAGCTTTATATTTAGCTAAAAAAACTAAGCGGTTATTAAATCGCTTTTTTTATACTTATAGTGCCCAATATTATAAAAGAAGCAGACAGCACAAAAAATGTCTCCTGCTCAGCTAATATTGCAGCAGCAAAAAATGCAATGCCACTAGCTATAAATAAATACCCACTTTTTTTACATTGGCCCATTATGTGCTCCTTTAGATTGTTCGTTATTTATACACCTTATAAAATCAATCTGCAATTGAATGAAAAGTTCTCTATAAAAATTCGACATCGCTGCGGTGCTTCCTTTATATTGAAAGCCTAATTAAATAACAATATGAAGACTATGGCATCTACTCTTATAAAAAGCGCTAGCCTAAGCTTGCTAGTTGCCCTCTTTGGCTGCTCAGAGCCTGCAAGCGAACAAACTCCATTAGAAAATACAGCAGGTGTAAGCCTTAGCAATATTAAACAGCATATTAGAACGCTAGCCTCTGATGACTTTGAAGGCCGAGGCCCACTTACTCATGGTGAAGTAAAAACCGTAGGCTACTTAAGCGAGCAATATAAAGCGCTGGGTTTAACCGGTGCTTATAAAGGTAAATACTTACAGCCTGTAAAAATGGCAATGGTGACAGCTAATCAGGATATGCAGTTAAAGGTAGGTGATTTAAGCTTTGAATCAGGTAAAGACTTTACCGCACGTACCGAGCAACTTCAGCCATTAATTGATGTACGCAATTCTGACATTGTATTTGTTGGCTATGGTATTAATGCACCAGAATATAACTGGAATGACTATAAAAATATTGATGTAACTGGTAAAACTGTGGTTGTGCTAGTTAACGATCCAGGCTTTGCTACTCAAAACGACGCCCTTTTTACTGGTAATGCAATGACCTACTATGGTCGTTGGACTTATAAATATGAAGAAGCCGCTCGCCAAGGTGCAAAGGCTGTATTTATTGTTCATGAAACAGCACCTGCGGCATATCCTTGGGGCGTAGTTGAAAGTTCAAACACCGGCACTAAATACACGTTAATGGATAACAATTTAAACGCGTCTAAATTACCGGTTATGGGCTGGCTAACACTTGATGCGACTGAGAAAATGTTTAACGCCGCAAAGCTTAACTACCAAGATTTAAAACAAGCAGCATTAAATGATGACTTTAAAGCGACGCCACTTAACTTAAAAGCAAACCTTGCCTTTAAAAACGAAGTATCACATGCAAAATCGCATAACGTAGTTGCACAAATTACAGGTAGCGAATCACCTGACGAATACGTTGTTATTAGCGCTCACTGGGACCACTTTGGTACTAAACAAACTGATACCGGCCCTAAGATTTATAACGGCGCGGTAGATAACGCTTCAGGCACTGCAGCCACGCTTGAAATAGCACGCATCATGAGCAAAATGAACAAGCAAAAACCATTTAAACGCTCAATTATTTTTGCTAACTTTACAGCAGAAGAAACGGGGTTAATTGGCTCTGAAGAATTTGCATCGGGTGCGGTTGTACCTACAAAACAAATGGTCGGTTTATTAAATATTGATGGCATGAACGTGCTTGATGGCACTGACTATATTTTACAATACGGTAAAAATTTATCGACAATGGAAAACTATTTAGCAAAGGCTGCAAAATCACAAGGCCGTGTTGTTAAAATGGATCCTCGCCCGCAAAATGGCTTGTTTTTTAGATCAGATCATTTCTCACTTTCTAAGCAAGGCGTGCCTAGTTTATTATTTATGAGCCTGGGCGATACCGATCCTGAGTACATTGCGCATAAATACCATAAAGAAGCAGACGACTACTCAGCTGATTGGTCGTTAGGTGGCGTTAAGCAAGATATAGATCTTATTGTTGATATAGCCACTCAACTTGCAAACAATGGCGATTGGCCAAAGTGGACGAGCGAGTCTGACTTTAAAGCCAAACGCGCGCAAGATAAGCAATAAATAGCTATTAAATAGAGTTATGTAATATAAAAATCCTCCTACTTGGAGGATTTTTGTTTTAAACGAGCCCGCATTAATAGCGTTTCAGCCTTTGCCCCTAAGTAAACATAAATAGCCAGTGCAATTAAAAGCCCTACCACTGCCAGCATCATCGCTATGGCAGGCATTAAATATTCCGATTGCCCCAACGCCGCTTTAAACATAGTTAACAGCGCCTCAATTGATATAGCAATCAACACAGTAGAGATAAACCGTGTAATAGTGCGCCGCGTAGACGAGTGCCTAAAAATATCCTTATGCATAAGGATTTCTTCTTCGAGTATTGTTTTACCTAAGTCAAATACTGCTAATGCCAAGGTGATGTAAATAATGATACTAAAGGGTTCAAGTGGGTCTGATGAGGTATCTACATGAGTTAATAGCGCGTATATATCACTAAAAACGATATTTAGTAAAAATAATACTAAGCAAAATAAGCACGCCACAATAATACCGTAACCCGCCTTGAAGTAAGGCGACATATTAGCGCGCGCAGTATCACCCATTACAAACTCAATAAGCTGCGTTAAGCTCACATCAACGACCAAGTAATGCTGATTATTAATTGGTTTTTTTAGCTCTTTAATCGCCGATATACATAAATGGTTAGTCGCTATAGAAATATAGGGATCAGTAAAGCACACTTTATCACTTGCTTTAGCGTTCAAAAAATAGGGTCGCTCGCTTAAATCCTGTTGATTACCACTTTCACCTAATTTTTTGCTATATGCGCGTTTAAAGCAGACATTATTACCCTGCTGCAAACCTTCTGCATTCAAACAATATTGTAATTCTAAAAATGGGTACTGCTTAATCAGATAGCGGGTATCACGCTCTTTAGTTAATCCGTCCTCAATACTCATTAAAATAGATTCAAGTAAACTGTGTATTACATGCTCATATTCGTGGTAGCGCTCAACACTACTGATATAACTCATTCGCGCCATTTTAAATACTCATTAACCTAAGTTATAAATAGATTTGCAAGTTTAAAACCAACAATAAAATAACTTAATAATCAGTAACTTGACACTATTCAAACTCAAGTTTTGCACTACTTTGGTGACTAAAAAGTAATATATTAAATTAAATGCACAAAAAAGCAGCTAAGTATTAATTACTTAGCTGCTTTGTGAGTATTACTGGTAAGGTTCTACATAGAGCTTATTACTGAACCTTCGAAAACTCTTCTTTAGATAACTCGCCATTTCCATCTGTATCTAATTGATCAAAAAGCTGTACTAGTTGCGAGTTTACTTGGGCTTCTGTTTTGCTAATTACGCCGTCGCCATCTGTATCAAAAGAATCAAAATCTACCGCAGCAAACGCCGCTGAAGAAGAAGCTAGGGCTACAAGTGCTAAAGTTTTGTGTAATGTTTTCATAATCGTTTCCTTAGGCTTTGAGCCTGATTAGGGGTAAGAAGTCCTTTTCAAAGATCCTTTAGGAGTAAAGTGTTTATAAATTAATATTCAAAAAAATCATTTTCTGTCGGGCCACCGCTACTTTGAACATTCAGCTCGTCAAATTGCTCTATAACTTGCACCGATTCTTCAGAGCGACTAATTGAAGCGTTGTCGTCTGCATCGAGTGTTTCAAAGTCTGTGTTTGCAAAAACTACTGACGAAGAAACAATAGCCATAAGTACAAATGTTGATTGTAGCTTTTTCATAATTTAATCCTTCAAAAGTATGCGGTGTCCTAAATAAATTTGCTCTATAGTGCTCTCTAGTCACTTCCTGGTTATTCTTTTTAGTAGGCTCCCTTGCCTACTTAGGTTGTCTTTGGCAACTCAGAATTTAGATAACATCACAGAGCATTAACTGCTTAAGGCTTTAATTTTAGGCCTTAGAAAACTCATCTTCAGATAGCTCACCATCTTGGTTTGTATCGAGTTCATTAAACTTGCTTAAAAGCTCAGCATCTACTGAAGCTTCGGCTTGGCTGATTGCGCCATTACCATCTACGTCTAGCGTATCAAAATCTGTTGCTGCAAAAGCCGCTGATGAAGAAGCTAGCGCCATTAGTACTAATGTTGATTGAAATGTTTTCATAATAGTATTCCTTCATTGGGTTGTTGCGATTAAGGCCTTTGGCTTTCATCACGTTTTGCTTAATACACTCTAGGTATTACAACTTCGGTGCCACTTTTTATTTATTATTTAAAAACAATGAGTTAAATGATATAAAGCGAGAAAAGCTTAATTTGAGGAGGTGTTATTGTTGCTATTTAGCAACAGTCATTTAACTAAAAATAATAAACCATTACAAATCAATTGGTTAAGTTTAATTAAAAAGACACACTTTTGCTAAAAAGCCAATAAGGGGGCGTTTAGGTTAGCCTTCAAGATAAACTGAATATGAACATGGAAATTACATCGGATTTATTTGCGGCTATTAAATAATTAATTTACTTATAATCAGTAAGTTACATTGTTTTTGAAATTTATTATAAAAATTTTGGAAAGATATTTTGAAATTAACTGTTTTGTTGCCAAATGGCGAATTTATTTAGGAAGGTTTCAATGCTAAAGCTAAGTTGTAGCATTAAACTCATAATTTAATGCGCTGTAAAACATAGGTTCGCTTGAGTTAAGCAAACCTACACCGTGTGCCAGCTATTGGAGTGAAGTAAATTATATAGATTTAAACTACTTCCACCCTTGTAGCCACTTTTGGTTATCTTTTAAATCTCGCCAACTAATTGGATATTGATTTTTTGACATAACAGCCTCAGTAATACATTCAATTACATTGCCGTCTTCATCAAATTCCACCTCAACAATAATGAAGTGTTTTTCTTTATTTATAGCAGGTGTTGCGGTCCATTTACTATTCAATAATTTTTTAGGGTTTAGTTTATTCATTTAGTATAACGACTCCTACTCATCTATTTATACAGCTTATATAAGGCAATTATACGACCCCAACACCTACTTAGCTCAGATTACTGAGCAACTAGCTTGCCCTTATACATTTGCATTTGGCAATGAAAGTCATACTCACCGGCTTCAAGCGCGGGTAGTTTAACCGTATTGCCATCACCCATTGCCAGCGTTTTACTTATATCAAGCTGTGGAAATACCACTGTTTCGGCGCACGGCGCGCTGTCTTTTCTATCAAAGGTAAGTACAACCTCTTTGTTGGCTGCCACTTTAATGTGTCCTGGCTTATAAACACCGTTATCAACGACTATCATTACTTTGTTGTCATCACTTTGTGTTTGCTCTGGTTTGTATAGCCAAAACCAATAAATAATTGCGGCTATTAACAGTGCACCACCTATATTAATCATCAACATAATGTACTCCTTAGCTTAAATTACGATTTATTTGGTTTGAAAAAACGTAAGCGATTAGCGTTACTTACCACTGTAAGCGATGAAAGTGCCATAGCTGCACCTGCAACAACAGGG
This sequence comes from Pseudoalteromonas sp. NZS100, assembly GCF_015864815.1. NCBI lineage: Bacteria > Pseudomonadati > Pseudomonadota > Gammaproteobacteria > Alteromonadales > Pseudoalteromonadaceae > Pseudoalteromonas > Pseudoalteromonas sp. NZS100. The sequence goes on along the minus strand of NZ_JADYWM010000024.1, from coordinate 21,659 downwards.
TTAAGTAGTATGCCAAAAAATGGATACAACACGCCGGCTGCAATCGGAATACCCGCCACGTTATAAATAAAGGCACCAAATAGGTTTTGTTTAATATTTGAAATAGTTGCATTACTCACTGCAATTGCATCAGCAAGGCCATGTAACGAACCACGCATTAAGGTAATGTCTGCACTTTCTATTGCAACATCGGTACCTGTACCAATTGCAAATCCTACGTCGGCTTGCGCAAGTGCGGGGGCATCGTTAATACCATCACCTGTCATACCCACTATTTCACCATTTGCTTGGCGTTTTGTTACTTCGTTTACTTTGTCATCGGGCATTACTTCTGCAATAAAGTCATCAATACCGACTTGCTTAGCAACGGCTTGTGCAGTGGCTTTGTTGTCACCTGTTAGCATAACTAGGTGGATACCTTTATCTTGCAGGCGTTTAATAGCTTCAACTGAATCCTCCTTAATAGGATCGGCTACTGCAATAATAGCGTGGAGCTTATTATTACTTGCAAAATACATGGGTGTTTTAGCATCACTGGCAAGTGTTTGAGCTTGCTCGGTTGCATCATCAACGGCCACGTTGTATTTATCCATTAGCGCTTTATTGCCAAACAACAATGTTTGCCCGTCAACACTGCCTGTGACACCTTTACCTGTAATTGCGTTAAAGTCGGCTACTTTACTTAAAGCTAAGCCCTGCTTTTTAGCGTGTGCCGTAATTGCTTGGGCCAGTGGATGCTCTGAGCTACTTTCAAGGCTTGCAACAAGTTGCATTACTGTATTTTCATCACTGTTATTAAAGGTAACTACATCGGTAACTTGCGGTGTGCCTTGAGTAATAGTGCCTGTTTTATCTAAAATCATGGTGGTGATTTTAGATGTTGTTTGCAGCGACTCACCATTTCGAATTAATATTCCTGACTCTGCAGCTTTACCAATACCCACCATAACCGACATAGGGGTTGCGAGTCCTAGCGCACAAGGACAAGCAATAATAAGTACAGTGGTAACCGCAACAACGGCATAAGCAATTGATGGCTCAGGTCCGAAGTTTAACCATGCAAGGCCTGCAAGCACCGCAATAATCATGACTGTTGGTACAAATATTCCTGATATAACATCAGCTAAGCGCCCTATTGATGGCTTTGAGTTTTGTGCACGCTTTACCATATTGATAATATTGGCAAGTGTGGTTTCGCTACCAATGTGCGTGGCTTTAAATAATAAAGTGCCACTTTTATTGATACTTCCGGCAACGACTTTATCGCCCGTTTTTTTGCTTACAGCCATTGGCTCACCAGTAAGCATTGACTCATCAACCGTACTGCTGCCTTCAATAACATCGCCATCCACAGGGATTTTTTCACCCGGGCGTACGCGTACTTCATCATTTTTTACAACATCACTAATGTCGATGTCTTGCTCTTGACCATCGCGAATTACGCGTGCAGTTTTTGGTTGCAGGCCAATTAAGCGTTTAATTGCTTGTGAGGTGCGCCCACGTGCTTTTACTTCAAAAGCGAGCCCTAAACTAATTAAACCGATGATCATCGATGATGCTTCAAAATATACGTGTCTTGCAACTTGTGGTAATAAGTTTGGTGCTATTACCACAAACATTGAATACAGCCACGCAGTACCTGTACCAAGCGCTATTAATGTATCCATATTGGCAGCATGGTTTTTGAATGCCTGCCATGCACCGTTGTAAAATTGTTTACCTGATATAGCCATAACCACAAGCGTGACTATACCCACTAAAAACCAGGCTATTCGTTGTGTGTCGGTGGTCACACTCATGTCAAAAATAAGCCCGTATATCATTAACGGCGCACCGACCCCTAACGCTAATATCATATTACGCATTAGCTTTTTATAATGTGCCTCATCCGACTTTGCTTTTTCATCAAGTGCATCTTGATCAGACTCGTTACTCATTGGCTTAGCTGAATAACCAATGTTTTCGACTGCTTTAATAAGCGTGCTTTCGCGGGCTTTACCTTCTACACGGACAGTACGCTCAGCAAAGTTCATTTCCACGTTTTGCGCGCCTTGCACGCTATTAAGAGCTTTTTCAATTTTAGCCACACAACTGCCGCAATTAGCACCCTCAATAATAAAGTTTTGCGCGGTGTCTTTTGTATTAGTCGTCATTACGCTGCTCCTTATTTGCAGAATCGTTTATTGGATCAACAAAAGATTCTATTAAACTACATACGTCACTGGCATTTGCACCATCGGCTGATGTATCCCATTGCGCCAGAGCTGCATGCATTCTGTTTCGTAATTTTAATGTTTCTTGAAATAGTGCTTCGGTTTCTTCTAGGCGTTTAGTAATGAGTTTACGCGTTAACGGACAAGGACAATTCCCCTGCTCTGACTCGCCTATAATGTGTTGAATATCTTTAAGTGAAAAACCTAGTTGACGAGAGCTAATAATAAACTTTAAACGCTGCTGGTCTTGCTTTGTATACTCTTGGTAGCCATTTTCTTCACTGCGTATTGGGTTAAGTAACCCAATACGTGTGTAATGACGAACAGTATCGGCAGTCACGCCCATTAACTTAGCGAGTTGTTTAACATACATAATTTAGCTCCGTCGTGTTTCAGTAGCTTCATAATAAACCTAGGTGCAACACATAGGTCAATGACTATTTTAAAACTAATAAAATAATACCAATTCGCTTAATTAAGTAACCTATTTAAGACAAGAAAATAGTGTTGATAACAAGGCAAAGGTTTCGTTATTTAGTTCTTATCACTAATTGCCTCTGCATCCATGCAGTGTATATCAAAATGTTTAACGCAGTTAACGCCGAATTTAATCCCTCAAATTGATTAAGTATTGTTGCTCATTGGTATAATGACACAAACATAATTAACTTAAGCTGATATCGGGCGTGTATTATCTGGAGGGGGCGTAATTTAGCACAGAAGCGCCTAAGTAAGGCGCGTATTAATCTAAGGGCGTGTTGATCATTGGTGATTTAATTTATGCAGACTGTTTGGTCTTTAGGCAAGGCAGAGCCTATGTAGTGTGGTTATTCTCCATAAATAGGCGATAACGCAGCATAAATACCAAACATGCGCTGCCCTAGTTTGATTCGCTACGGCTTTGCTCTAATTCGTCGCTTAGTTGCTGCGCTAAAGTTTGTATTTTAGGCATAGCATCTTTCATTAAGCTTTGTGACATTTGCATAGACTCTTGCATTACAACAGGCATTTTTTCAAGTATTTTTTGCCCTGTATCTGTTTTATAAAACGCTAGCATATCGGCAATTTCTTGCTCACTAAAATGTTTGTCGTACACGCTAATCATCATTGGCTGCATTTTAGCCCAACTCATCTCAGTTTTTAATACCGTCGTCATGTCGCCGTAGTACTTATCAAAAATTGCTTGCTCAGAAGGCTTAACACCCATTTGGTCTGACATGCCTTTCATCATACCTTCAACCTGGCCGTACATAGAATCGACCATTGAATCTAAATTCATTACTTTAATGAGTTCATCTATTTTTTGCTGCTTAGTATTTTGTTCAGCATATAAACTACTAGAAAAAATTAGCAATGATAAAAGTAGTACCTTACCCATAATAATATCCTTTCATATAAATAATGGATTTATAGTCACATGAATAATTTGTATTGTAAAGGGTACAAGCAATCATTAAAAAGGCCGAATAAAATGAACTTATTCGGCCTTTTATAAATTAATTTTTGCGTTAGTCGTCTTCTACATTATCTAGGCCTTTAGTGCCTTCTTTGGCTTTTAACTTATGATGAATAGCTGACTTTATTAGCATGTAACCACTAATCGGTGCCGTAATTAGTAAAAATATAGTAATGAGTATTTCTTTAACACTTAGGCCATGCCCTGAATTTGCAAAATAAACCATAGCAGCAATTAACATACTCGCCATGCCCAACGTGGTTGCTTTAGTTGGTCCATGTAAACGCATAAAAAAGTCAGGTAGTTTAATTAAACCTATTGAGCCAATTAAAATAAACGTACCACCAAATAACAATAATATTGATACAACCCATTCGCTGATCATGTTTTCACCTTATTCAATTATATCGCCACGTAGTAAATACTTACACACTGCAACCGTACTTATAAAACCTAGCATGGCAATAAGCAGTGCAGCTTCAAAATAAAGCCCTGTATCCATACTAATGCTGTATAAAATAATCAGTGCGATGACGTTAATGTACATAGTATCGAGCGCTAAAACACGGTCAGGCACTGACGGACCGATGATCAATCGCCATAAATTAAGCAATAATGATAAGCCAATCATCGAAAAAACAATGAGTAATACAGTATCTAACATTGAAATATCTCCTTTAGTGGAGCTTCGTAGCGTTGTTTTATTTGTTTGATAAGTGCTTCTTCATCTTTAAGGTCAAGCACATGTATCAGTAAGTAGCGTTGCGTTGGCTCTTCACCTTCAGGTAGCGACTCAGCAATTGGATAAACCTCTGCACTCACAGTACCAGGTGTAAGCGATACACAACTAGCCAATATAGTAATTGGCATGTCGTGTGTTAAATCTATAGGAACTTTTATAAAGGCCGGACGCAATTTTTTTGATGGTCCAAGTATAAGTAAAGCCACTTGTAAATTTGCAACAACAATATCGTATAGCACTATAAGTAACTGCTTAAGCGCCAAGCCTGGCTTTAAAATCAGTGGCTGAGGGTCTCGAAACGAAAAACTTAATATAGGGATAAGTATCGCAAAAATAGTCGCTAATACTAAGTGCCCTACCGATACGCTATTGTTTAACAATAACCAAACCATAAACAAAAATAAGCTACGAAATGGCGTTGGTAACCAACGAAAACGGGCTTGTAATCTCATCACATGCCTCCTTTAAGTACAGCATTAATACCGCCGCTTAGATCATGTAACTGAGTAGCAGCATTTAGCATATATTCACTTATTGGTCCGCCCAAAATAACGAGCAATGGCGAACATGCAAGTAAAGCTATGATTACAGTTACCTGCAACGGGTGTGCACTTGCACAATCGGCATTTTCGCTACTTTTGCTTCTATGCTCCCAGAACAAAGTTGTGCCAGCGCGCGAAAGCGCTACTAACAACGCAAAACTTGTTACTAAATATACTGGCCAAAATAGTAAAGCTTGCTCACTGTTTAATGTCGCTTTAAGTATCCAAATTTTACCTACAAAGCCTGATAGTGGTGGCATACCAACTACCGTCAAAGACGCAATAATAAAGCACACACCTAATAAAAATGGCTGTTTTACAGAGCGACCTGCTACTAGTCTATCGCCAACTTTACCGCGCTGGATTGAAACTAAGTCTGCTAGTAAAAATAGTGCGGCACTAACAAGTGTTGAATGCACTAAATAATATAAAAGTGCAGCAGTGGCATTTACATTTTGCAATGCTATTAGCGCAACCAGCGTACCTACCGATACTAATACTAAGTTAGAGGTGAGTTTACGTAAGTCTTGTGCTGCCATCACACCAATTGCACCTACTATAATGGTCGCAATTGCTAAGCCCCAAAGCCAAGGCTGCGCCATGTGTTCAAGCGCTCCTGCTTGTTCGCCAAATATCACCGTATAAACACGAAGCATAGCGTAAACGCCTACTTTAGTCATAATCGCAAACAATGCAGCAACCACAGGTTTAGCACTTGCGTAAGTATTTGGAAGCCATAAATGCAGAGGTAATAGTGCGCCTTTTAAAGCAAATACTATTAATAGTAGTAAGCCGCCTGCTTTTGCTAGATATACATCATCACCTGTAAGTAGTGATACCTTTTGCGTCATATCTGCAATATTAAGCGTACCAAGCACACCGTACAAAATCCCCAAACCGATTAAAAATACACTTGAGCCAACTAAATTCAATATTACATATTGCAATGCCGCGCGAGTATTTTGTTTATCACCTGCGTGCATTAACAATGCATAAGATGCAATCAGTAGCACTTCAAAAAATACAAATAGGTTAAATAAATCGCCAGTTAAAAACGCGCCATTTACACCTAATATCAAAAAGTGAACAAGTGGGTGATAAAAGCTGCCTTTTTCATCATCACCAGCACTACCATATAAAATAGCGCCCAAACCTAAAAATGAAGTTAACGTAACCAATAAGGTAGACAACATATCGGCTACTAAGACTATTCCAAATGGTGCAGACCAATTACCAATAGCGTAAACGTTAATACCTGTATTATTAACATGTACAAGTAAAAGCACACTAATGGCAAAAGTAGCTATTGCCATTACAATTGAAACTAAGCGGCGAATTTTAACGCTTTTACCACATGGTGGCAGCAGTAAAATAACGGCCGTCAGCATAGGTAATAAAATAGGGAGCGAAGCTAAATGTTGGATCATTTTTGCTCCTTATTATCTGCAGAGGTGTTAGGCACATAACCATCAACATGATCGCTACCTAAATCGGCGCGTCCACGTATTGCCAAAATAACCACGAATGCGGTCATCGCAAAACCAATAACAATAGCTGTAAGCACTAAAGCTTGAGGTAATGGGTCGGCGTATTCTGTACCAGTACCAAGCACTACCGCTTTATTAATAGTAAGACGACCTGCTGAAAATAAAAATAAGTTAACAGCATATGAAATCATAGTAAGCCCAAGTACTACAGGGAACGTACGAGCTCTTAGCAGTAAAAACACACCGCAACTGACCAATACTCCAACGCAAGATGCGTACAATAATTCCATTAAATATTTACCTCTTTTTTCTGGGTATCTGCCGTCATATTACCTAAGCTTGCCAAAATCATTAGCGTAGCGCCTACAACCGTTAAGTAAACACCTAGGTCAAATGCAATCGCGCTGGCAAGCTCTGTTTTACCGACAAACGGAATATCAAAGTAGTCAAACCAAGTTGTTAAAAATGGCTTATCAAAGAACCAGCTACCCACACCAGTGAACAGTGAAATACCAATGCCTGAAGCTATGATTTTACGATAATTAACATCAAAACGTCCGTTTATCCATGCTGTACCATGCGCCATGTATTGCAAAATAAACGCGATTGACGTTACCAGTCCTGCAATAAAGCCACCGCCAGGTAAGTTATGTCCGCGTAAGAAAATATATGCAGAAACCAATAACGCAAGCGGTAATAAACTTTGTGAAATACTCGCCAGTAATATTGGATGGCGCTCTCGTGCCCATGGGCGCCCTTCGCTGTCACTTGCTGGCATAAATAATGGGATTCGAGAAAGTACTTTAAATATACCTAATGCGGCAATGCCTAATACGGTAATTTCACCAAGCGTATCAAAGCCCCTAAAGTCGACTAAAATAACGTTAACTACATTAGTACCACCGCCACCAATTTTAGCGTTAGCAATAAAGAAGTCTGAGATTGAATCTAATGGACGTGTAAGTAATGCATAACAGATACTCGCTATAACTACACCTAACGTAGAGGCAATTCCTAAATCTCGAAGTACGCGTAATGAACTTGATTCTTTTGGCGTATGCTGGGGCAAGAAAAACAATGCCAGCATAAGTAAAATAATAGTAACAACCTCAACAGTTAACTGTGTAAGCGCTAAATCTGGAGCAGAAAAACGTGTGAACACAACCGATACCATTAACCCTACGATTGAGAGCATTAACAACGATACCATTCGAGAGCGATGCCAAATAACGGTAGCAAGAGCACCAATAATCAATAAGCCCGCACCAATTGCATTGTGCACATCAACAGGGGTAAGTGGCATGCTGCCAGCAAGTTGTTGCATTTCAAATAATGGCCAACCGGCACACAGTAAGACTACCGCTAACATAATTACTAGGTAGCGCTGCAGCGATCCATTTTCGATACTGCTTACCTTTGACTGACACCAAGCAACAACACTTAAAATTACACGTTCAAAGGTTTTTTTAGCATTTAAAGGTGGTAATGATGCTTGAAACTGAAATAGATATTTACGATTAATATAAATAAATAAACCGCCAGCAATCGCCATTGCACTCATTAATAGAGGCAAGTTAAACCCGTGCCAAATAGCCAATTCGTAAACTGGCATTTCTTTTCCAAGTACAGCTAAAGAGGCCGCAGATAAAATGCCATCAATTGTAAAGTGTGGGAACATACCCACTAGCAAACAAATCACAACTAATATTTCTATTGGTACTCGCATATAACGTGGCGGTTCGTGCGGCGTGCGAGGTAAATCGATTGGCTCACCATTAAAGAACACGTCATGAATAAAGCGTGCGGAGTACGCAACAGCTAATGCGCCTGCAACCGTTGCCAGTACTGGAATTAACCACGACATAGAACCAAGCACTTGCTGATGCAGCGTTTCTGCAAAAAACATCTCTTTAGACAAGAAGCCATTAAGTAATGGAACCCCTGCCATTGCAGCCGCCGCGACCATTGCAAGCGTTGCAGTGTATGGTAAGTATCGCCACATACCATTTAATTTACGCATATCGCGCGTGCCTGTTTCATGATCGATAATACCAACGGCCATAAATAACGACGCTTTAAACGTTGCATGGTTAATTATATGAAATATAGCAGCAACAGTCGCAAGCTCAGTATCAAGCCCTAGTAATAGCGTTATTAAACCCAAATGGCTTATTGTTGAGTAGGCTAACAATCCTTTTAAATCGTGTTTGAATAATGCTATATAAGCACCAAACAACAGCGTAGCTAAACCTGTTAATCCAACAAGTAAGAACCACGTATCGGTGCCAGCTAAAGCCGGATGAAAACGTGCTAACAAAAATATACCGGCTTTTACCATGGTTGCAGAATGTAAATACGCGCTCACTGGCGTAGGCGCTGCCATTGCATGAGGAAGCCAAAAATGAAATGGAAATTGTGCCGATTTAGTAAACGCACCCAATAGCACCAATACTAATGCTACTTCGTATAAATCGTGAGATTGAATTATCGCTTTACTCGCTAGGATAACATCTAGGTCATAACTACCAACAATATCACCTAATAGCATTAAGCCTGCAAGTAACGCTAAGCCGCCCGCGCCTGTTACAGCAAGAGCCATACGAGCCCCCTTTCGCGCTTCAGACTTATGCCACCAAAAACTAATTAATAAAAATGAGCTGATGCTCGTTAATTCCCAAAACAACCACAGCTGAATAACATTGTTAGACATAACAATGCCAAGCATTGCGGTCATAAACAGCATTAAATAACTATATAACTTAGCCATTGAGTCGTTGGCACTGAGGTAGTAACGCGTGTAGAGAATAACGAGCAAGCCTATGCCTAAAATCATAAACATAAACAATAAACTGAGGCCGTCTAACCGCAGAGATAGGTCGAGCCCTATTGACGGGATCCAAGCGAAAGAGTAACGAATGGTTTCGCCCGCTAAAACTGCAGGTGCATGGTATAAAGTTATTCCCAAAGCCGTTAGAGGCGCAAGAGCCGTTAAACTAGTGCTTAAATTGCGGGATAACTTACCTGTGCATGCAGAAATAACACTGCCAATTAAGGATAACAAGGGTATCCAGAGCAAAGTCATAATGTAGGGCCTTTTATAATCATAAGTTTATCAGGGCATCTCTTTTTAATACTAAGGGATGCTTTTACTGCCTGTTTTTAAACGACATTAATGACTATAGTTATACTGAAAAACACTGATTTTGTCTATAAAAAGCGGTTCTGTATGGGTGTTTTTTAAACATGAACTAACAATTTATTAAGCCTACAAAAACAATTAATTAATACTGATAATTGTTAATTTAATATGGCCTTATTTGCAAATGTAAGCGCGCTGGAGTGGCGATAAGAATTACCATTGGTCATATCTAAATGCTTCAACCAAATCTCTCTATACTGCGCCGAGAGCCCTAACTGCTGATATTGCATAATAGACCAATTTTCACTAGGTTTATATGCAACACCACCTATCTGGCAACTCTTTGCTTTATGCCAGCCTATTGGGGGCGACTCATCATGAGAAATAAATAAATTAGGTGCCACAAAACCCGTTTTTGCACACAACCATGCTTGTTTAGCTTTAGGTAACGCATATTCATCTTCAAAACCGTTAAAATGCATCAACTCATGCAAAAACACACTGTATTTTGCTTTTGAGTTTATTAGCATTGTTCCTTTAGTAACATTAGCCGTTCCATCTTTTGGCATCATTACTATAAAATCAAAATTGTTAGGAAGCTGGTTATTGAGTTTAGCTGATTGCCAGTCACACTTTGCTATTTGATTAATGCTACTTTTACACTCAAGCATACCTGCAACGTAAACTGGTTTTGAAAAGCAAAAAATATTTTCACGGGGCTCTGGCTGTTTATTATAAGCATTAATAAACTCGGTGAGTTTATATAAGCCACTACGATGATCGCTCATAGCCAGCACGTTAAACATACATTGCTTATTAGGTTTGCTTATATTTCTTAAAGATGAAAAACCGAGAGCGTGGATAAACTCACTAGATACTTTACTCTGTGGTGTTTTTAACTGAAGTTTTAGATGATTTAGCACATCCCCTGCTGGTAATTTGTTTTTACTAGCGAGTAACTTTAAATCGCTCCAACGTGAGTGCTCAAGTAACTTTGTTGCTAATATTTTACGCTCTGGGATTGTTAAGTCATTTATAGCGGAGAGCCAAAATTGTTTTGCAGTATCGCTCTGACTGTTTTTAATAAGCTTAAGAGAATACATATATTGGGCTGAAGAAATTTTACTGCGGGCGAGTATAGCTAAAGAGGTATTTGGTAACTGCTCTAAGTGATCAGAAAAATAACCAGGTGATTTCCAATAACTTTGTAGCACATTAGCTTTTGCGTTTAAAACATGCCAAAAGCCAATAGCGCCTAGGTGATTACTCGAGCCTGTAATTAACAAACAACATAGTAATACACCTATTAATTTAAAACGCTTAACTTGCGTCAACACCTTGCATCAACTCAAGCTCTAAACGCGCATATTTGTACTCAATAAACTCGTGTACATTAGTTGCTAGCGCAAGCCTAAAGTAGTCTGATGCTAAATACAGCTCACCTGCTGCTTGATGCATTTTAGCTAAATAAAAATAAGCTTCGCATAAACGCTGCGCATATTCTTGCTCAGTTCTAACACCATCACTAATGCCAGATAAAAATGCATGTTCACTCATATCCCCCGTATAAAGAGAAATTAACTGGTACGCCCATTGTGATTCATCAAGCGCAGTGGCATTTTGTTTAAGTGCATCAAGCGCAACGGCTTTATCCTCTTGTGCTTGTGCTAAATAAACCCATAAAACTCGGTACGGATCTTTTGGAGAGCGAGCTAAAAATTCATTAAAATCATTTTTAGCAAGGCCTGCTCTGTCGCCGTAATACAGTGCGATACCTCGATTTAAATAGGCGTATTCATGCTCTTCATCAAGTTCAAGGGCAGAATCGAAAAACTCATAGGCTTTTTCATACTGCTGCATAAGCGTATGTTGAATACCTAAAAAATTATACACTTCAGCTAAATCAGGCTTAAGCTTTACTGCGCGATTAAAATCAATACGCGAAAGAGTTGTCATACCTAGACTATCAAAAAGTACACCACGGTCGTAATAAAGCTTAGCTTGTTGCTCTTCGCTTAAGTCGGCTCTATTTAATAGCTCTGAGTAGCGTGCAATAGCAATTTCACTTCTAAAGTCAGAAGCTAAAGGTGCAGTAAATGGCACATTAACAATCGGGGTTGGTTCTGATTCTGTTGTAGTTTGGCAAGCGCTTAAAGACAAAATAGCAAAAGATGCCAAAGCTAAATGTTTGAGTATCATTAAAATCCTTAATACCAAGATATATCGCGATTAATATAAGACAGACCTTGTCCAATAAGGTTTCATTAAAGCATAAAAAAAGGGGCTAAACAGCCCCTTTTTTACTATCTAGCTAATATAACTAGATTAATAAGTTAGCAATTACGCGTCAGTTGGCGCGTCAGCTGCAGGTGCTGCTGATTCCATTGCTTCTTTAATACTTAGACGTACACGGCCTTGGCGATCTACTTCTAGTACTTTAACTTTAACTTCTTGACCTTCAGAAAGGTGATCAGCCACGTTATTAACGCGCTCAGTACTAATTTGAGAAATATGTACTAGACCATCTTTACCAGGAAGAATGTTTACAAACGCACCGAAGTCTACGATACGTACAACTTTACCTTCGTAGATAGTACCTACTTCAAGTTCAGCTGTTAATTGCTCAATACGGCTAATTGCATTAGCTGCACTTTCGCCATCTGTAGCGGCAATTTTAATTGTACCGTCGTCACCGATTTCAATCGTTGTACCAGTTTCTTCAGTAAGCTGACGAATAGTTGCGCCACCTTTACCAATAACTTCAGCGATTTTCTTCTGTGGGATTTTCATTGTGTATATGCGAGGAGCAAACATTGATAGCTCTTCAGAAGGAGCAGAAATCGCTTCATCCATCACTTCTAAGATATGTAAACGTGCAGCTTTTGCTTGTTTAAGCGCAATTTGCATGATTTCTTGAGTGATACCTTCGATTTTGATATCCATTTGAAGTGCAGTAATACCTGCAGCAGTACCAGCAACTTTAAAGTCCATGTCACCTAAGTGATCTTCATCACCTAAAATGTCAGAAAGAACAACGAATTTATCGTCTTCTTTAACTAGACCCATCGCAATACCAGCAACAGATGCTTTAATTGGTACACCCGCGTTCATAAGTGCTAGAGAAGTACCACAAACAGACGCCATTGAAGAAGAACCGTTTGATTCAGTAATTTCAGATACTACACGGATTGAGTAAGGGAACTCAGTAAGTGTAGGCATTACAGCTGAAATACCACGCTTAGCAAGGTTACCATGGCCGATTTCACGACGCTTAGGAGAACCAACAAAACCAGTTTCACCTACACAGAATGGAGGGAAGTTGTAGTTAAGCATAAAGTGGTTTTTATGAGTACCAGTTAAATCGTCGATTAACTGTGAATCACGTTCTGTACCAAGTGTCGCTGTTACTAACGCTTGAGTTTCACCACGTGTAAAGATAGCAGAACCGTGAGTACGCGGTAATACGCCAGTCATTACGTCTAGTGCACGAATCATATCTGGTTCACGACCATCGATACGTTTTTCGCCAGCAGCGATACGGCCACGAACGATTTTCTTCTCAAGTGAACCGAAGATTTTGCCAATTTCTTGCTTGTCTAAAGACTCGCCTTCAGCAAGTTCAGCTGTTAATACTGCAACAACTTCATCTTTAGCTTCACCAAGAGCTTCTTTACGCGCTACTTTATCAGTGATTAAGTAAGCTGCGCCTACTTTTTCAGCAGCAATAGTTGCTACTTTATCTTCTAATGCAACATTTTTCTCAGGTGCAGTCCAATCCCAAGTAGGCTTGCCTGCTTGCGCTTTAAATTCTTCGATTGCAGTAATGATCGCTTGAGATTGCTCATGACCATATACAACAGCGCCAAGCATTACATCTTCTGCAAGTACGTTAGCTTCTGATTCAACCATAAGTACCGCTTTATCAGTACCGGCTACCACTAAATCAAGTTGGCTTTCTTCAAGCTCTTTTAATGTAGGGTTAAGTACGTATTCGCCGTTGATGTAACCAACGCGAGATGCACCAATTGGACCACTGAACGGGATACCAGAGATAGCAAGTGCTGCTGAAGTACCAATCATCGCAACCATATCAGGTTGGATTTCAGGGTTAACAGAAACAACAGTAGCAATAACTTGTACTTCGTTTACAAAGCCGCTTGGGAAAAGTGGACGAATTGGACGGTCAATAAGACGTGCAATAAGAGTTTCGCCATCGTTAGGACGGCCTTCACGCTTTAAGAAACCACCAGGGATACGACCAGCAGCGTACATACGCTCTTGGTAGTTAACTGTTAGTGGGAAAAAGTCTTGACCAGGTTGTGCTTCACGCTTACCAACAACAGTTACTAAAACTGAAGTGTCGCCAATGCTTGCAAGTACAGCGCCGTCTGCTTGACGAGCGATTGCACCAGTTTCTAGAGTCACTGTATGTTGACCTAGTTTGAATTCTTTAATAATTGCTTGCACTTAAAATATTCCTTAAATGTATTCTAATAAGTTGTCATCAAAGTACCAATTACAGTACATAATTGTATTCAGTTGGAAATCAATTAAGTACTACAATTGGCAATGATGTGAATAATTGCAGATAAACCTTTTTACCTACGCGCATAGTATATACCAAAGCTACTTCAAAATGCGAGTCTAGGGTGTGTTGATCTTTGTGGATTGAAATTTGTTCAATCTAGGGGCGATTTAATCACGGCGCGAGATTTGTAACCTAGTGGGCTAAGTAAAAATCGAGCAACAAAGAGTTAATCGCCCCTAGGATGAACCCGCAGGGCAGCGCATGTTTGGCATTTATGCTGCGTTATCGCCTATTTATGGGGGAATAACCACACTACATAGGCGCTGCCTTGCCTAAAGACCAAACATACAGCTGCAAAATTAATCACGAAAGGTCAACACACACTAGCTACTAGATTTAAGCTGGGCTAATGAGCGGGTAAATACAACGATGCTTGATAAGCTATGAAATAGGAGTTTTACAATATAATTCAATAAGTTTATAAATTTGTTTTATTTTCAAACACAAATTTTAGGCACAAAAAAAGGAGCTAAAAAGCTCCCATTTCTATAATCTAGTTCTTAACGACGTAGGCCAAGTTCTTTGATTAGTGCAGTATAACTAGTGATATCTTTACCTTTAAGGTAATCAAGTAGTTTACGGCGAGTGCTTACTTTACGAAGCAGACCACGGCGTGAGTGGAAGTCATGCTTGTGATCAGCAAAGTGACCTTGAAGCTTGTTGATATCATAAGTAAGTAATGCTACTTGTACTTCTGATGAACCTGTATCGCCTTCTGCACGTGCAAATTTAGCAATGATATCGATTTTTTCTTGATTGCTTAGTGACATAGTAACTCCAAAAATTAAATTTAAAAGGTGTCTTAGCCGATCACTAATTCAGCCAAAACGATTAAGCCGGCGTATTCTACCAACTGTGGGAATAACTACAAGTTAATTATTCCCATCTACAACTAATAAGCCACTGCTGGGCACACTAATTGCTTATTCAGGCTTTACGTAATCATCTTGCTGGCTAGCAAGACCACGTTTAACCTTTAAATGGCCACTTGAGTTGCGCTCGCCAGTACCAATAAACACACCATCCGCAACAACTTTAATTGCCCCCTCAGGTAAAGCTTCTGGTAACTCGACTGCTTGCCCATGACTAAATACTTTGCCCTGCTCTTTCGAAATTTCAATAACAGGTAAATCAGTTAAAGCAGTGTCTATAGGTAATAACAACGAGTCTAAATAAGTAGAAGGCGCAAGCTCTTCTGCTTTCGCTTTAGCAAGCAACGCTTCAATTTCATCAAGCGAAACCATTTTATCTGCCGGGTACTGACCAACAGCAGTTCTGTGAAGCATTATAACGTGTGCGCCACACCCTAGGTTTTCGCCCAAATCATCAACGATTGTACGAATATACGTCCCTTTTGATACATGAGCCGTCATTTGTAATACGTTGTTTTGTTCATCAAATTCGTCAAACGATAAGCTAAACACATTTATTTTTCTGCATTTACGAGGGACTTCAATACCCTCTCGTGCGTACTTATATAATGGTCTACCTTGATACTTAAGTGCTGAGTACATTGATGGATATTGATCTGACTCACCAACAAAAGCTGCAATTTCTTTTGTTAACTGCTCACGCGTCACATTCACATCTTTCGTGCTTACGATTTCGCCATCAGAATCTGATGTCGTTGTACGCTCACCCAGTTTTGCACGAACAATATAGGTTTTATCTGTATCGAGTAAAAACTGCGTAAACTTAGTCGCCTCACCAAAACAAATTGGCAGCATACCTGTAGCAAGCGGGTCTAAAGCCCCAGTGTGGCCAGCTTTTTGTGCAAAATAAACACCTTTCGCTTGCTGCAGAGCTTTATTTGATGAAATGCCTTGCGGTTTGTTTAACAACAAAATACCGTCAACTGCACGGCCTTTACTGCGCTTTGCCATCTGTATCAGTGCCTTCTTCGCTATCTGTATCTTCTACGTGCTTAGTACTTTGTTCACTATCTGAAATATCAGCATCAACACTTTCTACATCTTCATCGACATGCTTTGCGTTATCTTCGCGGATAATAGAATCCACTAAATTAGAAATACGCATACCTTCCATCAGTGAATTATCAACTACAAACTTTAACTCAGGCATTATACGAGCACGAATACGCTTACCAAGTAACGAGCGAATATAACCCGTTGCTTCATTAAGTACTTTAGCGCTTTGCTTAGCTGCATCTTCATCTTGTGTGTTAAACACAGTGATGAAAATTTTGGCATAAGATAAATCACGCGATACTTCTACCGCTGACACTGTCACCATACCTAAGCGTGGATCTTTAATTTCGCGTTGTAAAATTACAGCAATTTCTTTTTGGATTTGCTGTGCAACACGATCAGTGCGAGAAAATTCTCTCATTGCATTTGTCCTAAAATCATAACTTATTGAAATTTAATAATAAGCTAATTAAATAATGGATACACAAATGGGGGCTAAGCCCCCATTTATTAGTTTAGCGAGCTAACAATTAAAGAGTACGTTGTACTTCAACTGTTTCAAATACTTCGATTTGGTCACCAACACGTACGTCATTGTAGTTCTTAACGCCGATACCACATTCCATGCCGTTACGAACATCAGCAACATCGTCTTTAAAGCGACGAAGTGACTCAAGTTCACCTTCATAGATAACCACGTTTTCACGTAGTACACGGATTGGAGCGCTACGTTTAATAACACCTTCAGTAACCATACAACCAGCAATTGCGCCAATTTTTGGAGACTTGAATACGTCACGAACTTGCGCAAGACCAATGATTTCTTGTTTAAACTCAGGTGCTAGCATGCCTGACATTGCTTGCTTAACTTCTT
This sequence comes from Pseudoalteromonas sp. NZS100, assembly GCF_015864815.1. NCBI lineage: Bacteria > Pseudomonadati > Pseudomonadota > Gammaproteobacteria > Alteromonadales > Pseudoalteromonadaceae > Pseudoalteromonas > Pseudoalteromonas sp. NZS100. The sequence continues at coordinate 4,690 of NZ_JADYWM010000024.1, read as the reverse complement.
CGATTAAGGCATAAATTACGCTGTAATAACGAAGGTCTAAGTTTTCAGTATCAATCACTTTACGAGCAGAAGCATCAGCACGAACGTTAAAGCCAACTACAATTGCGTTAGACGCTGCAGCTAGTGTCGCATCAGTCTCAGTAATACCACCAACACCAGAGCCTACAATCTTCACTTTTACTTCATCAGTAGAAAGTTTAGTTAGTGAATCAGAGATTGCTTCGATAGAACCTTGAACATCTGCTTTAAGTACCACGTTAACTTCAGAAACATCACCTTCAGTCATGTTAGTAAACATGTTTTCAAGCTTAGCTTTTTGTTGACGTGCTAGTTTAACATCGCGGAACTTACCTTGACGGTATAAAGCAACTTCACGCGCTTTACGCTCATCTTTAACTACAGTTGCTTCGTCGCCCGCAGCTGGAATACCAGAAAGACCTAAAATCTCTACTGGAATCGATGGACCTGCCGACTTGATGTCTTTACCGTTTTCATCGCGCATTGCACGAACACGGCCATACTCAAGACCACATAATACGATGTCACCTTGGTTAAGCGTACCAGATTGAACAAGTACTGATGCAACTGGACCACGGCCTTTATCAAGACGAGATTCAATAACAACACCTGCAGCCATACCTTCGGTAGGGGCAGAAAGCTCTAAAAGCTCAGATTGCATAAGTACGGCTTCAAGAAGGTCATCAATACCTAGACCAGTTTTAGCTGAGATATGAACGTACTGCGTATCGCCGCCCCATTCTTCAGGGATAACGTCTAGCTGAGCTAGTTCGTTTTTAACGCGATCTGGATCTGCGCCTTCTTTATCCATTTTGTTTACAGCAATGATTAAAGGAACGCCAGCTGCACGTGCGTGCTGTACCGCTTCTTTAGTTTGTGGCATAACACCATCATCTGCTGCAACCACTAAGATTACGATATCTGTCGCTTTAGCACCACGAGCACGCATTGATGTAAATGCAGCATGTCCTGGAGTATCTAAGAAGGTAATCATATTGCCGTTTACATCAACATGGTATGCACCGATATGCTGTGTAATACCACCGGCTTCGCCAGAAGCAACCTTCGCAGAACGAATGTAATCTAGAGTCGATGTTTTACCATGGTCAACGTGACCCATTACAGTTACTACTGGAGCACGAGGCTCTGACTTACCATCTTCATGGCGGTCGTTAAGTACTGTTTGCTCTAATTCGTTTTCTTTAACAATGATAACCTTGTGACCCATTTCTTCTGCAACTAGTTGTGCAGCTTCTTGGTCGATCACTTGGTTAATAGTAACCATGTCACCCATTTTCATCATTGTTTTAACAACTTCAGCGCCTTTAACAGCCATGCGTGATGCAAGCTCAGCTACTGTAATTGTTTCGCTAATACGCACTTCATTTTTAACATCAACAGTTGGTTTTTGGAAACCATGCTGCAGCGATGCTGGTGCTTTTAATTTAGACTTGTTACGGCCTCTTGACGCTGCAAATTTATCTTTTGCTGGCGCTTTTTTCTTTTTCTTAGCACGGCGAGTGCCTTGCTCATCACGAGCATCGGCAACATCTTCTGCTTCACGTGCATAAGTCGAAGTCGTAAGATGGTGATCCGCTGTTTCTTCGCGTTTCTTACGTTCTTCTTCTTCTTTCTTCCAGCGTGCTGAATTCTCTTCAGCTAGCTTTCTTGCCTCTTCTGCTTGACGTTTCGCTTCTTCTTCAGCTTTCTTCAATGCGGCCTCTTCTGCTTCTTTTTGCAGACGCTCAGCTTCTATGCGATCTTTCTCAGACTTAGCACTTTGCTCTGGGGTCATCTGCTTTTGTTTCGCTTTACGCTCTGCATCAGCTTTGCGTTTAGCTTCTTCTTTGGCTTTACGGTCAGCTTCTTCTTTCGCTTTACGTTCTGCCTCTTGTTTCGCTTTTAATTCTGCGGCTTCTTGTTCAGCTTTTTGTTGCTGTTCAAGACGGGCTTTTTCTTCAGCGGCTAAGCGTGCTTGCTCTTGTTCTTGTTCCATTGCGCTTTTCTTCACGTAGGTACGTGTTTTGCGAACTTCAACTTGAACATCTTTAGCTTTACCCGTAGAACCAGTCACACTTAATGTGCTTTTGCTCTTACGTTGTAAAGTCATACGCGCTGGGCCATCTGAACCTGTACCACCATGATGCTTGCTTAAATGATCAAGTAACGTTGCTTTTTCAGCTTCTGTTACGTTATCAGTTGCTTGCTTAGTGATACCTGCTTGTGAAAACTGCTGTAGCAATTTATCAACAGTTGTACCTATATCGCCGGCTAGTTTTTCAACATTTACTTCTGCCATAGTGTGTAATACCTCCGTTAATAAATTACTCGTCTGCAAACCAACAAATGTTTCGTGCAGCCATAATCAGTTCACCCGCTTTTTCAGATGAAAGTTCTGTGATATCAACTAATTCGTCAATACCTTGCTCTGCCAAGTCTTCAAGTGTAACAACACCTTTGCTTGCCATAACAAATGCTAAGTGACGCTCTAAGCCTTCAAGCGCAAGTAAGTCTTCAGCTGGCTCTGCGCCATCTAAGCTTTCTTCCGTTTTAAGTGCTTTAGTTGTCAATGCATCTTTTGCGCGTGAACGCAATAAATCTACAGTCTCTTCATCAAGACCATCAATTTCTAAAAATTCAGACGCAGGTACATACGCCACTTCTTCAAGTGTCGAGAAACCTTCGTTAATAAGTAATGATGCAAACTCATCATCTATATCTAAATTTTCAGTGAATAAGTTAAGTAACTTATCAGATTCAGCTTCATTTTTAGTACGCATGTCTTCAACAGTCATTACGTTTAGTTCCCAGCCAGTTAATTGGCTTGCTAAACGAACATTCTGACCATTACGACCAATTGCTTGCGCTAGGTTATCGGCTTCTACAGCGATATCCATTGAGTGAGTGTCTTCATCCATTACGATTGAAGCAACTTCTGCTGGCGCCATTGCATTGATAACAAATTGTGCTGGGTTGTCATCGTAAAGTACGATGTCAACACGTTCGCCACCAAGCTCAGACGATACAGCTTGAACTCGTGCGCCACGCATACCAACACATGCACCAATTGGATCAATGCGTTTGTCGTTAGATTTAACAGCAATTTTAGCGCGTGAACCTGGATCACGTGCAGCTGCACGTAACTCAATCATCTCTTCGCCAATTTCTGGCACCTCAATGCGGAATAATTCCATTAGCATTTCAGGTTTAGAGCGCGTTACAAATAATTGTGCACCGCGTGCTTCAGGTTTAACTTCATATAAAAGACCACGGATTCGATCACCCGGGCGGAAGTTTTCACGTGGCAACATATCATCACGGTAAATTACCGCTTCTGCGTTGTTACCTAAATCAAGTACGATTGCATCGCGAGTTGCTTTTTTAACAACACCCGTTACCAGCTCGCCTTCTTGATCTTTGTATGCTTCAACAACTAAAGCGCGCTCAGCTTCACGTACTTTTTGTACGATAACTTGCTTAGCCATTTGTGTTGTAATACGGTCAAATTTGATTGAGTCAATTTGCTCTTCAACATAATCACCCATTTGCAAATCAGGTTCTTCAACCTGTGCTGCTTCTAGAGTGATTTCGCTGTATGGGTTCTCTAATGAACCATCTTCTAATACAGCGGCAATTTGCCAGCGACGGAACGTATCGTAATCACCGGTTTTACGGTCAATGGCTACACGTACTTCAATTTCGCCATCGTGTTTTTTCTTTGTCGCTGTCGCTAGAGCGAACTCTAGAGCTTCAAAAATCTTTTCTTTTGGAACCGCTTTCTCATTGGAAACGGCTTCAGCAACCAATAATATCTCTTTTGCCATGGGTAATGCCTCGCTTGCCCTATTCCTTCGCACTCGAATTTAAAACTTCGCGATTAAATTCGCACGTTCGATGTTACTAAGCATGATCAGATGCTCTGCACCATCGCTAGATAGTGTGATCATATCGCTGCTAACTGCTACTAAGTCGCCTTTAAAATTACGACGACCATCCTGTGGAAGTTTAGTACGCACGCGTACTTCCTCTCCTTGCGCCTGCTCGTAGTGATCTTGTTTGAATAATAGACGATCAACACCAGGAGACGATACTTCCAAATCATATTCATTTGTAATTGGGTCTTCGACGTCTAAAATCGCACTAATTTGGCGACTGGCATCCGCACAGTTATCAACTGAGATCCCATCCTCATGAGCAATATATACTCTTAAGGTAGAATGGCGACCCGCTTGTACAAATTCAAGACCATGCAACTCAAAGCCTAACATTTCTACCGCAGGCGTTAACATGGTTACTAAATCTTGTTCAAGTTTTGTCACGAAAATCCTCCATACAAACAAAAAAAGGGCTTATAGCCCTAAAATACTGAGTTTAAATTTTAATTTGATAGCAATTGCCACAAATCGTAAGGTGCAGATACAACAACGCCCCGAACCAAGCGGGGCGTCACACCAATAAAGCATAAAACTGTGTGGCCGAGGGCCAAGCTTGGTTGCGAGTCAGTAAACTGACCTAATTAAACTACATAGCCTAAAACGCAAAACGCGCATTACTTAGAATGCGCGATATAAATTAGTAAGGTAATACCTACTAGTAGAATTGGTTGCGGGAGCCGGATTTGAACCGACGACCTTCGGGTTATGAGCCCGACGAGCTACCAGACTGCTCCATC
>NZ_JADYWM010000023.1:0-65757 GCF_015864815.1 Pseudoalteromonas sp. NZS100 | reverse complement strand
AAAGTTTTCTGGCGAATTCAATTATACCTTATCTTCATGCTGTTTGTTTTTCATACCACAAAGATCAACACGCCCTAGTAAATGATACAAATATGACAAGATATAATTGTACGTTTTTTAATCACACTTTTCAGTGGTGTCACCAAGGTAAAAAGCAGTACCAGATACTGATACATTCAGCGCTTTATTGTTTTCATTGTCATTATTGGGGCAGTATACAAAGCCCGTAAAGCTACCTGAGCCAGCTAAACTTGTCGTAATACGACCGCTCGTATTAAACCGAAGGCTATTATTACCAGAGAATTTTATTCTATCGCTAGACGGAGTTTCTGACATTACACGTAATAGACTATCGTTTGCGCTTTTATAACTTCCGTCATTATCAGTATCTATAAATAAAATAACGGTATTAGTTGATGCCCATTCACTTTGGCATGTGAGACTTGAGCTACTACTTGTAACTGTATTGGGAGCAGGGCATACAATGACTATTTCATCCGTACTTGCAGCTTGAGCACGGGCGTAGCTAATATTTCTTTTTAATTCCAACAAAAAGTTCTCAGCTCTATTTTCTTCTAGCATATCGCTACTATTCCAAATCGCAATTGATGCAATAATGCCAACGATAGCAACGGTTACCATGAGTTCTAAAAGGGTGAACCCGTTTTGTTTGTTTTTCATATTAATCTCATTTACTGCTAGTCATTTAAGTATAGCTATTTTTATATAATAAATTATACCATGATCGGTTGTTTTATCACCGTAATTCAATTGCTTTGTTTGCTATGAACACTATGATTGTCTAAAATCGAGGCAACTGGAGCTTTCAAAAGTAATCAATATGAAAAAAATAGAAGCAATTATTAAACCTTTTAAGTTAGATGATGTGCGTGAAGCGTTGTCTGATGTAGGTATTACGGGGATGACGGTAAGCGAAGTTAAAGGCTTTGGGCGTCAAAAAGGTCACACTGAGCTATATCGTGGCGCAGAGTATATGGTAGATTTTTTACCTAAAGTAAAACTTGATATTGTATTGACTGATGAAGATGTAGACCGTGCAATTGAAGTTATTGTAAAAACGGCGCAAACAGGAAAAATCGGTGATGGTAAAATATTTGTCACAGATGTTGAGCGTGTAATACGTATTCGTACTGCAGAGGAAGATGAAGAAGCGATTTAAGCTTGTTTTTCTATGTAGTAAAAAGGCGCTTAGTAAGCGCCTTTTTTATTTATTTAGTTCTTTTATTTAGTTTTCGTGTTTGCTTTGCGTGCTCACTAAGCTCAGTTAAACCTAATTGGTCGTAACTTTTTTCCATCATTTCAAGCGCGGGATCTAAGTAACTGCTTTGTGAATAATGCTCAACAACAAACTTACCTCTATTAGCAGCAGCTAAATAAGCTTCACGTTCGTAATAGTAAGTTGCTACTTTTAATTCATAACGTGCCATGCGGTTTAAAAGCCACACTAAACGACGCTTAGCTTCAGGCGCGTAATCACTTTTTGGAAAACGTTTTACTAATGTCGATAAATCTGTAAATGCAACACGAGTACGGTTAGCATCACGGTCGGCTCTATCTACACCAAAGTACTCTTGGAACGCATTTTTATCTGCTTTAATATTTACTAAACCACGCATGTAATACATGTAGTCTAAATCTTTATGATTTGGGTTTAAGCGAATAAAGCGGTCAATGGTTGCAAGTGCTTGTTCAGTATTACCTGATTGATAATGTGCATAGACTAAGTCCATTTGTACTTGCTTAGAGAATGGGCCAAATGGGTAGCGAGAGTCTATAGCACTCAAAAGTTCAATTGCACGAGCATATAAACCAGAATCTAGCGTTTCTTTTGCATCTTCATATAAAGCGTGTGCAGACTTATTCGGTACACGTTGAATGTCTTCTTGGTCTGGAGCAGACGAACAAGCGCCTAAACTAAGTACAGAAACTGAAAAAACAATGGCAAATGCACGTTTCCCTATTTTATTTATCATTTTATTTGTTACCTTCGATGTCTTCGGCTAGGCCAAGTCGGTAAAACCGAGTAAACTATGCGTATTATATTATGCTTTTATTAAAAGCGATTCTAACCCAGTCGAGCAAAGCTTGCACTGGTAAATTGGGTAAAGTTACTAATGTCAGAGCAAATTTCTCTTCAAGCCGACGTTCCAACCGAATTAGGTGGTAAACGTCTAGACCAAGTATTAGCACAATTGTTCCCTGATTATTCACGTTCTCGTATAAAAACGTGGATTTTGGATGATAAAATCACCGTAGACGGTGAAATTTTCAACACTCCACGCGAAAAGCTACTAGGTGGTGAAGTTGTAAGTGTTGAAACAACAATTGAAGCACCACGCGAATACGAAGCACAAGATATCAAATTAAACATTGTTTATGAAGACGATGATATTTTGGTAATTAATAAACCAATGGGCCTAGTGGTTCACCCAGGTGCGGGTAACCCTAATGGAACAGTGTTAAACGCATTGCTACATTACTACCCTGAAATAATTAACGTGCCACGCGCAGGTATTGTCCATCGTTTAGATAAAGACACGACCGGTTTAATGGTTGTAGCTAAAACGATTCCAGCACAAACGCATTTAGTAACAGCGCTGCAAAAGCGTGAAAACTTTACGCGTGAATATGAAGCACTGTGTAATGGTACTATGACTGCAGGTGGTATGGTTGAAAAAGCGATTGGCCGTCATCCTACTCAGCGTACGCATATGGCCGTACATGAACTGGGTAAACCGGCAATTACACATTATCGTGTTGCTGAAAAATTCCGTGCTCATACTCGTTTACGTCTGCGCCTAGAAACAGGCCGTACTCACCAGATTCGTGTGCACATGGCGCATTTAAATCATCCGCTAATTGGCGATCAATCTTATGGCGGCCGTCCGCGTCCACCTAAAGGTGCAACACCTGAGTTATTTGAGTTACTTCGTAGCTTTAGACGCCAAGCACTACATGCTGTAAAATTGAGCATTGCGCATCCAATCACGGGTGAAATGATGACATGGCAAGCACCTATCCCTGATGATATGGTTGCTATGACACATGCACTACGTGAAGATACTAAAGCTAATCCTGATATCGATAGATAATGCACTTATTGTCAGCGACATGGCAAAACCTTCATAAAGTAGGAACGTTAAGTACTACTTGTGGAGGTGGTGTTTCAAAAACCCCATTTAAAAGTTTCAATTTGGGATACCATGTTGGAGATAATCAAGATCATGTATCAAAAAACCACTCACTATTAACCAAACACTTACCTAAACCTGCCGTGTGGCTAAATCAAGTTCATAGCTCTGATGTTGTTATTGTTGATGAACATTTTGACTCTAATAAGTTACACAATGCTGATGCGCTTTATACTCAGTTATTAAATCAGCCTTTGGCTATAATGACTGCCGATTGCTTGCCTATTTTATTAGTGAGTGATGATGAAAAGGAAGTTGCAGCTATACATGGCGGCTGGCGAGGGCTTGAGCAGGGAATTATTAAAAATACTTTAGAATGTTTTAGCTCAAAGTATGAAAATATAAATGCTTGGCTAGGGCCTGCAATTGGGCCAACTCAATTTGAGGTTGGGGCTGAAGTGTTTGAGTTATTTCAAAAAAGGTCTTCTTCATTTATTCAAGCATTTACACCAGAAGCTAATGGCAAATATCTTGCTGATATTTATGGCATTGCGCGTACTTTACTTACCCAGCAAGGCGTTAAAAAGATTACAGGCGGCGACTATTGTACAGTCTCTCAAAGTGACTTATTTTTTTCTTATCGACGGGATGGGCAAACCGGACGTATGGCAAGTTTGATCTGGCGCAAGTAATTAGCACCTTTAGCTATTATATTTCTCTCTACACCTTGAACAAACACCTAAACATACCCATTAATTAAGCAATTAGATTATTTAATAGGTAACACCATGCGTTTAGATAGATTTACAAGTAAATTTCAATCTGCGCTTTCTGATGCGCAATCGCTAGCCCTTGGCCGCGACCATCAATTTATTGAACCCGTACATTTAATGTATTCATTACTGCAGCAAAGCGGCTCCAGTGTGCGCGCGTTATTTGCCCAAACGGGGGTCAGCGCAGATGAACTTAACACCAAGCTTTCACAAGAAATAGAAAAACTATTTAAAGTAGAAGGTGTAGGTGGCGATGTGCAGCTATCAAATAATATGGCTTCACTTATTAACCTATGTGACAAGTATGCACAAAAACGCAAAGACAAATACATATCAAGTGAATTGTTTGTACTGGCAGCATGCGACGATAAAGGTCCACTTGGCGATATATTCAGATCGTTAAATATTACCTCCACTAAAATTGAAACCGCAATTAAAGCGATTCGCGGTGGTCAAAAAGTTGATGACCCAAATGCCGAAGAAACACGCCAAGCGCTTGAAAAGTACACGATTGATCTAACTGAGCGAGCAGAGCAAGGTAAGCTTGACCCTGTTATTGGTCGTGATGACGAAATTCGCCGCACGATTCAAGTACTACAACGCCGTACTAAAAATAACCCTGTATTAATCGGTGAGCCAGGTGTTGGTAAAACAGCAATAGCAGAAGGTTTAGCACAGCGTATTATTAATGGTGAAGTACCTGAAGGATTAAAAAACAAACGTGTTTTATCGCTTGATTTAGGAGCACTAGTTGCGGGCGCTAAATATCGCGGTGAATTTGAAGAGCGTTTAAAATCAGTGTTAAACGAATTGGCTAAAGAAGAAGGCCAAGTCATTTTATTTATTGATGAAATACACACTATTGTTGGTGCAGGCAAAAGTGATGGCGCAATGGATGCGGGTAATATGCTAAAACCTGCTTTAGCACGCGGTGAGTTACACTGTGTTGGCGCAACCACGCTTGATGAATACCGTAAATATATAGAGAAAGACGCAGCACTTGAGCGTCGATTCCAAAAGGTACTCATTGAAGAGCCGTCGGTTGAAGATACCATTGCAATATTGCGTGGCTTAAAAGAGCGATATGAGCTACATCATTCAGTAGAAATTACTGATCCCGCGATTGTTGCTGCGGCGCAGTTATCTCACCGCTACATTAGCGATCGTCAGTTACCAGATAAAGCAATTGATTTAATAGACGAAGCGGGTTCTTCGATTCGATTACAAATTGATTCAAAACCAGAGTCGTTAGATAAGCTTGAGCGTCGTATTATCCAATTAAAATTAGAAGATAATGCACTTGCTAAAGAAAAAGATGAGGCGAGTCAAAAACGTCGCACTGAAATGCAAGAGTTGATCACCGACCTTGATGGGCAATATCGTGAGCTAGACGAAATTTGGAATGCTGAAAAAGCATCGCTTCAAGGTACACAAGTAATTAAAGCCGAGCTTGAACAAGCAAGATTAGATTTAGATGTAGCGCGAAGAGCAAGTGATTTACAGCGTATGTCAGAGCTGCAATATGGGCGAATTCCAGAGCTTGAACGAAAACTTGATTTAGCCTCACAAGCCGAAATGCAAGAAATGACTCTGCTTAAGAACCAAGTAGGTGAGGATGAAGTTGCTGAAATTTTATCTCGCTGGACAGGTATTCCTGTTGCAAGAATGCTACAAGGTGAGCGTGAAAAGCTGCTGCAAATGGAAGATAAGTTACACAGTAAAGTAATAGGGCAAGATGAAGCGGTCGTTGCTGTTGCTAACGCAATAAGACGCTCACGTGCAGGACTTGCAGATCCTAATCGCCCAATTGGCTCTTTCTTGTTTTTAGGTCCAACAGGTGTGGGTAAAACCGAGCTTACAAAAGCACTGGCTGGTTTTATGTTTGATACCGAAGATGCCATGGTGCGTATCGACATGTCTGAGTTTATGGAAAAGCACTCAGTTGCACGCCTAGTGGGCGCACCTCCAGGTTATGTGGGTTATGAAGAGGGCGGTTATTTAACAGAAGCTGTTCGTCGTAAACCTTACTCAGTTATATTGCTTGATGAAATAGAAAAAGCACACCCAGATGTGTTTAACATTTTATTGCAAGTGTTAGATGATGGCCGATTAACTGACGGACAAGGTAGAACCGTTGATTTTAAAAATACTGTTATTATCATGACATCAAATTTAGGCTCAGATATTATCCAAGAACAAGCGGGTAATAATGACTATACGACCCTTAAAGCTAAAGTAATGGAAGTATTGATTAATGAGTTTAGACCTGAGTTTATTAACCGTATTGACGAGACTGTTGTATTCCACCCGTTAGCAAACGAGCATATAAAAGAAATAGCTGATATTCAGTTAATGAAATTACGTGAGCGTTTAACAGAGATGGGGTATCTGCTTGAAATAAGCGATGCTGCACTTGAGCGAATTGCAGCAAGTGGGTTTGATCCTGTGTACGGTGCACGCCCGCTTAAGCGTGCTATTCAGCAAACGATTGAAAATCCGCTAGCACAAAAGCTACTTAATGGGGACTACATACCAGGTAGCGTGATTGTTATTGATGCAAATGACGACTCTTTGGTATTTACCAAACGCTGATTGTAAATAATTAAACTCTAAAGCCGCTAAAATAGCGGCTTTTTTATGTTTGTTAAACTTTAAAAGTTAGTAATAAATCGTTCACTCTACGTGAGCCTTCAACAAGCTCAGCTGCACCTTTTGCCACATTAAAGCTTAAACTTAAGTTGTTATCGCCAAAGTCTTTAATTTGCGAAACATTATTACTAATGTCGTTACTAACCATTTGTTGCTCTTCTGCAGCGGATGATATTTGTATTGCCAAGTGAGATATTTCACTGATTTGGATAAAAATATCCTCTAATTCAACTTGGGTTTTATCGGTTGTCAAAACACAGTTATCGGCTTGTGCTTTAGTGCTTTGCATTACTTTGGACCAGCTAAATAAAGTGTCTTGTATTTCTTTAATAGAACTATGGATTTGTGTCGTAGCATTTTGAGTGCGTGACGAAAGAGTCCTTACCTCATCGGCGACTACTGCAAAGCCTCGACCATGTTCTCCCGCTCTAGCTGCTTCAATCGCTGCATTAAGAGCAAGTAAGTTAGTTTGATCGGCAATTCCCTCTATTTCACTCATTACCTTACCAATTTTATCTGCTTCAGTGGCTAAGCTGGTGGCTGTATTTGCTGCTTGTTCTACTTGAGAAGCTAAGTCAGATACCATTTTACTATTATCAGCAATGTGGTCTTTTATCTCTGAGCAACTTTGATGGGTGTTATTCACTTTATCCGCTGTTTGAGCGGTATTTAGTGATATTTCACCAATGGTAGAACTCATTTGAGTCATCGCTGATGCAATTTGTTCTAAACGCTCACCTTGCGAAGAAATGCCTTTTTCGGTGAGTGTTGATTGTTTGTCTAAATCAGTCGCGATGCCATTAAAGCTTAATGTTGAGTCTTTCATACGGCCAAGGACGGTGCGCAATTTTGCACTTAGCATTTGCTCTCTATAATCACTTACACTGTGCGGTGTATGGCCGCTGTAAATATAACGAGAGATTGAATCGGCTTTTGCTTTTTGTGCGCGTAATATTTTAGGGGTAACAATGAGTTCGTCATAATTTAGCACAATAACTAAAGCACAAATAAATAGGCTAATTGCAGCAATGGTGATTGATGCCGCGACAGCAATAAAAATCAGCCAAAATAATAGGCTTATAAAAGTAAGGCTTTGTCTTATTGTGGTGTGTTCTCGTAGTTTAAATAATGACTTGTTGGTATTTATTTTGTTGTAAAGTGTTTGTGCACGTTGCTTAAGTTGAGAGTTTGCTTTGGTTCTTACAGATTGATAACCAACAAGTCGGTCATGTTCAAAAATGGGGGTTACAAAGGCATCTACCCAGTAATAGCGGCCATCTTTACAGCGGTTTTTAACCATACCGCGCCACGAGTGTTCTTGTTTTAATGTTGCCCACATTTCTTTAAAGGCTGCTTTTGGCATATCAGGGTGGCGCACGATATTATGATGCTGACCGATAAGCTCTTGTGCGCTATATCCTGCTACAGCACAAAACGCTTGATTGACGTATGTTATTACACCTTTAAGATCAGTAGTGGAAACCAGCTCTTGTGATTCATCAAAGTATACTTTTTCATTTTTTAAGCTTTTATCATTGTGCATTGTATTTATTATCATCCTTTATTGTTGCAGTCATTATATTGCTTACACCCTACAAAGCAAAAAATAGCGTCCTTCCTTCTATGCTCATAAGACAAATAATTGTATTTATTGATCTAGATCAAGTTTAAATACCGGACAGCTAATTTGAACTGATTTTGCATAAGTTCCGGTCTATTACTTTAAGCTGATATTTTACTTATTTGATTTATAATTAAATACGTATTTAAAGCATTTGTATAATGCACATAGCAATGGCAATATTACGACTTAATATAATGATGTTGGTCATATTAAGCGCATGTATAGAGTGGGGAAATAATTATTAAATTTGAAAAGTTATATAGTTCTTAGCAATTTATACCAGTTGCATTAAATAAGTGATCTATTATAGCGCTAAGAAAATAGCACAATAGTAAGGCGAAAATTATGACATATAGTTGTTCTATATGAGTAATTTTTAACGCAGTGAGTGCGCTATTTAATGCGATAGAATGATCATATTTTCAATAAAAATTGGTATTAATCTTGAGTCTAAGTAATTAGTCCCCATAACCTTATGATTAAGCCACGTGGCCCGAGGAAAGATTTTTTGACAACACATGATTTAGCTAACGCACTTGAAGCGTTATCAGTAAATGAGCACCAACATGCAGTTAAAGGCATTAAACGTGGCATAGAGCGAGAGTCGCTAAGAATACAAGAGAATGGTGCTATATCACCTAAAGGTCATCCAAAAGGGGTGGGCAGTGCGTTAACTAATGGCCATATCACAACTGATTTTTCTGAATCTTTACTTGAATTTATTACTCCAGTTAGTGAGTCGTCAACGCAAACTCTTAAGCAATTAAAAGATCTTCAAAAGTTCACTCTAGAAAAGATGGACGATGAACTGCTTTGGCCTATTAGTATGCCATGCTTTATTGAACACCAAGATGATATTGTTTTAGCTCAATTTGGTAGTTCAAATACTGGTCAAATGAAAACACTATACCGTGAAGGGTTAAAAAATCGTTACGGAAGTATGATGCAAGCAATTGCAGGTGTTCACTTTAATATTTCATTCCCAGATACGCTTTGGCAATCGCTTCATTCGTTACAAAAAAGCAATGCAAGCCTTCAAGATTTTATTTCAGAAGGTTATTTAGCGCTTATTCGTAACTTTAAACGCGAACTATGGCTAATAAGTTACATGTTTGGTGCATCGCCAGCATTGTGTAACTCATTTTTACAAGGTCGAAAAACCGATTTACCATTTAAAAAACTAGGTAAAGGTACGCTTTACTTAGAAGTTGGTACGGCACTGCGTTTAGGCAATTTAGGTTATACAAATAGTGCTCAGTCGTCACTACGCGTAATGTATAACTCGTTAGATGAATATGTAGCAGGCCTTAAAAAAGCAATCAACACACCATCAGAAATTTATGGTGATCTTGATGACTATAAGAGTGAAAACCCTAAGCAGTTAAATAAAAATATTCTGCAGATTGAAAACGAATTTTACTCGCCAATTCGTCCTAAGCGTAATGCTAAAAGTGGCGAAACGCCCACGGATGCACTGCTTCGAGCAGGCATTGAATACGTAGAAATTCGCGCATTAGACGTTAATCCGTTTAGCGAAGTTGGTATTGATATTGAGCAAATTCACTTTTTAGATGTGTTTTTAACGTATTGTTTATTAAAAGATTCAGCTCCAATGGATTGGAAAGAACAAGCACGCAGTACTGAAAACCTCGACACAGTAGTCAATCAAGGTCGAGAAGAAGGGCTAATGCTTAACTTTAATAACACACAGCGTAGTCTTCAGTCGTGGGGCGATGAAATATTTGCACAGCTCACTGATGTCGCTAAATGGATGGATAATGCTTATGGTGTTAATTATTACTCCGATACTATAAAGCGCATGGCAACGTGGGTGCATAATCCAGAGCTTACTTATTCTGGACGTTACGTGTCGCAATTAAAAGAGTCTGGTTTAGACAACGGACACTTTGCACTAGCACTGGCTAATAAATACAAACAAAGTCACGCAGACACTGATTACAGTGAGTTTTTAAAGCCTTGGCTGGAACAACAAGTTGTAGAGTCTAACGAAGCACAAACTGCAATTGAGCAAGCAGATACTCAGTCATTTACCGCCTTTTTAGATGCGTATTTTAGCGGTAAATAATCTTAATACTTAGTAAAATTTAAGCAAAAAAAACGCAGCCTAAGTAGGCTGCGTAAATATATATTCAGGGATGAACTAATGCTGTACTGCTGCATTCATTGAGTCAGACCCACACTTTTTAGAAAAGTTCTGTGAGATCTTAGAAAAATGAAAAAAAATGCAATTATTTTATCTCTTGCCATTACTTTAGCTGGTTGTGCTACAGCGCCTCCAAAACAACCTAACGATCTATGTAAAATCTTTGAAGAAAAACCTGATTGGTATTTTGACGCAAAAGACGCGCAAGAAAAATGGGGTTCACCTAAGCATGTACTCATGAGTATGATGTACCAGGAAAGCTCCTTTAAGCATGATGCGGCTCCGCCTATGGAGTACTTCTTATGGATAATTCCAACCGGTCGCGCAAGTGATGCTTATGGCTACTCACAGGCTAAAACACCAACATGGTCAGATTATATTCGTGAAACAGGCAACAATGGTGCTGATAGAGACGACTTTGACGATGCAATCGACTTTATGGCGTGGTTTGTTTATAAAACGCATAAAGTAAATAAAATCTCTAAATGGGATGCTTACGCACAATACCTTAATTATCATGAAGGTTGGGGTGGCTATAAGCGTGGCACATATAAAAAGAAAAAGTGGTTAATGGGTGTAGCAAACAAAGTTAAACACAGAGCGAGCCGTTATGGCGCGCAATTAAAGCGCTGTGAAGACGAGCTTGATAAAGGTTGGTTTGAACGTCTTATATTTGGCTAGAGAGTTATTAATGGATGTATAAAAGGAGCCAATCGGCTCCTTTTTTACTTAGCGAGAACGCTTATTAGGCTGAATCTTCACCTGTTTTATCATATTCTCTTTTACTTCAAGTACTTCAATAGGGTAGCCCGCAATACGTAGACTAATATTTGCATCGGGAATATCTTCCAAGTATTCAACAATTAAACCACTCAAAGTTTTTGGGCCGTCTAGTGGGAAATCCCAACCCATCTCTTTATTTAAATCGCGTACGTTAGCGCCGCCATCTACAATACAAGAGCCATCAGTTTGTGTTTCTACTTCTTCGCTTGGCGTACGAGTTTGTGTAGTTGTAAAATCGCCAACAACTTCTTCTAAAATATCTTCAAGCGTTACTAAACCTTGAATATCGCCATACTCGTCTACTACTAAGCCAATACGCTCTTTAGACTGCTGAAACTTTAACAGCTGAGTGTTAAGTGATGTTCCCTCTGGGATAAAGTAAATTTCGCGTACAGCACGCAGCAACGATGGTTTATCAAATTGCTCTTTTGTAAGTAGACGAAGTGCATCTCGAGAGTGAATAAAGCCTACTGCGTCATCTATATTGTCGCGATACAACAACACGCGAGTATGTTGTGCATGGGTAAGCTGGCGACTAATTAGTTTCCAATCATCATTAATATCAATAGCCACAATTTCGTTACGTGGGATCATGATATCTTCAACGGTTACTTGCTCTAAATCTAAAATTGAAGTCAGCATACTTTGATGGCGAGCAGGGATAAGTGCGCCTGACTCATTGAGCACTGTTTTTAATTCTTCTTTGCTCATGCTGTGCTCGTCGATTTGAGCGGCACTAATACCAAATAATCGCAATATCCCGTTGGTCATCCAGTTAACGATAACAACAAAAGGAAAAAGAATTTTTAGTAACCCTTTAAGTATTATTGAGCTTGGAAAAGCAACTTTTTCAGGATAGAGGGCAGCAAGAGTTTTAGGTGTTACTTCGGCAAATATAAGCACGACTAAAGTTAACACACCCGTAGCGATAGCAATACCAAGGTCACCGTAAAGGCGAATACCTATAATGGTAGCAACTTGAGCTGCAGCTATATTGACAAGATTATTGCCAATTAAGATTAAACCGATGAGCCTATCTGGACGGCTAAGTAATTTACTGACTCGTTTAGCTGCACGATGATCCTCTTTAGCGAGGTGTCGCAGGCGTATACGATTGATTGACATAATTCCGGTTTCTGAACCAGAAAAATAAGCAGAAAAAAGCACCAAAAAACCTAAAATGATAAATAGGGTACTTGTCGATATGTCGTCCAACGATGGATCCTTTTCTTATAAATCAATGCGTATTAAGCTAGAGTGAGCAAGCAGAGTCAAGTTAAAACTTATTTAGTATCACTTCTTGTATGAAACGGCTGCCAAAATATGCGAGTGTGAGGACAAATGCAGCGACCATGATCGTAATAACCACAGGTTTACCGCGCCAACCCTTTTTCATATGCCCGATGGCTACAATGGCAAAAATAGCCCACGCAACTAACGACAATATCGTTTTATGAATGAACTCTTTAGCAAACATCCCATCAAGAAATACAAACCCCGAGAGTAATGCGAACGTGAGTAATATGGTGCCTAAATTAAGGAGTTGGTAAAGCTGGCGCTCAACAACCATCAAAGGCGGAAGGTGACTATGCACAATTGCTAAATCTTTACGTTTTAAACGTTTATCAATAAAGTAGAACTGTACACCATATAAAGTAGCAATAATTAAAATACAGTAGGCCAATAGGGACAAGGAAATGTGTGTTACTAAGCCAACCTCAATATTAATGCTTTGCAGTAAAATATGATGAGGAATAAACAAACTGGCAATTGTAAGTAAAGCACCAAAACCATAAACAACGGGCAATAATAAAGTGGCAGGGAACTTTAGCGACACAGCTGTTACTGAAACTACAATAACCCAGCATGTTAAAAGGGAGACGTTTACAATACTTAAGTCTTGACCGTCGGATCTAAAAACAGAGTTAACTAACAGCAGCATATGCGCCACTATAGCAACCGTGCTCAATATGACGGTTACCTTTTGGCTAGGGCCTTGTTGATGAAACAGGCGTGAGAGCACGTGAGACGTTGCTAACACATAAAATAAACTGGCAATAATAGTTAAACTAATAATCAGCATTGTGCTTGGGCCACTTAATTTGAGACAAAATAATCCTTGTTGTTATATAGCCATTGTATTTTATAGCAAAGCAAATGCATAGACCTTAAAAAAAGAAACTCAACAAGGTGCACTTGAACACTGTATTGTAAGACGCCATATACGGTATACTACTTTTAATTGAAACTTAATAAGTCAATCCTGGTTAATTGAAAATCAAACTAACCGCAAAATTTTAATGGATTGATATAAACGTCTTATCGGAACCGTTACATGTTTGAGAACCTCCAAGAACGATTAGGTAAAACCTTAAAAAATATCAGTGGCCGTGGCCGTCTGACTGAAGACAACATAAAAGACACACTTCGCGAAGTGCGTATGGCATTTTTAGAAGCCGATGTGGCACTGCCTGTTGTTCGCGAGTTTGTAAAACAAGTTAAAGAACGTGCAGTTGGGGTTGAAGTTACAAAAAGCTTAAGCCCAGGCCAAGTATTTATAAAAATAGTGCGTGAAGAACTAGAAAAAGCAATGGGTGAGGCCAATGAAGAGCTAAGCCTAAATGCACAACCGCCAGCCGTTGTTATGGTAGCGGGTCTGCAAGGTGCGGGTAAAACCACCAGTGTAGCTAAGCTTGCTAAGTTTTTAAAAGAACGCAAAAAGAAATCAGTGCTTGTAGTAAGTGCCGATGTTTATCGCCCCGCTGCGATTAAACAGCTAGAAACGCTTGCTACAGAAGTTGACGTTGATTTCTTTCCAAGTGATATTTCGCAAAAGCCAGTGGATATTGCAAACGCTGCAATTTCTCATGCTAAAAAGAAATTTATAGATGTAGTACTTGTTGATACCGCAGGTCGTTTACATGTTGACAGCAACATGATGGACGAGATTAAAGATCTTCACAAAGCAATCAACCCAATTGAAACTTTATTCGTTGTTGATGCAATGACGGGTCAAGATGCGGCAAATACAGCTAAAGCATTTGACGAAGCCCTGCCACTAACCGGTGTAATATTAACAAAAACCGATGGTGATGCACGTGGTGGTGCTGCTTTATCTATTCGTCATATCACAGGCAAACCAATTAAATTTATGGGTGTGGGTGAGCGTACTGACGCACTCGAGCCTTTTCATCCAGACCGTATAGCGTCGCGTATTTTAGGTATGGGTGATGTACTTTCATTAATCGAAGAAGTCGAAATGAAAGTAGATAAAGAGCAAGCTGCCAAAGTTGCTGAAAAAGTATTTAAAGGTGCCGGTTTTACCCTTGACGACTTTGCTGATCAATTAAAGCAAATGAAAAACATGGGTGGCATGATGTCGATGCTTGATAAGCTCCCTGGTATGTCTAACTTACCAGATGCTGTTAAAGGCCAAATGGGTGACAAAACATTTATCCAAATGGAAGCTATTATTAGCTCAATGACTAAAAAAGAGCGCGCACGTCCAGAAATCATCAAAGGTTCACGTAAAAAACGCATAGCAGCTGGCTCTGGTACACAAGTACAAGAGATTAATAAGTTGCTTAAGCAGTTTACGCAAATGCAAAAAATGATGAAAAAGATGAAAGGTAAAGGCGGCATGACCAAAATGATGCGCGGTATGAAAGGCATGTTACCACCTGGGATGATGGGTGGCGGTGGTCCTAAGTTTTAAAAAATACTTTTGAGTTATTTTTTAAAATAATAGCGAATCATATTTAAAGGAGCAAATAGCTCCTTTTTTGTTGAATAAATTATGCATGTAATACACCTTTAACCCTAATTTGTCGTTGAGATCACGGTTTAACCTACTAAACTGTCTTTTTGCTTCACTTCTTACTTGCGTTATTGCCAAAAACTCGTACAATTCCCCAGCTCCCCATTCTGGGGAGTAAATCTTATTAATGAAAACAGTCAATCTTTATAGAGGACGGTATGGTAACTATTCGTTTGCAACGTGGTGGCGCTAAAAAACGCCCTTTCTATCAAATTGTGGTTGCGGATAGCCGTTTCTCGCGTGACGGTCGCTTCATCGAGAAAGTAGGCTTTTTTAACCCAATTGCTTCAGGTCAAGAAGAAAAAATTCGTTTAGATTTACCACGTGTTGAACACTGGGTAGGTCAGGGCGCATCTCTTTCAGATCGCGTAGCTAAGTTAGTAAAAGACGCTCGTAAAGCGGCTTAATAGGCGTAAGTGTAACCATGAGTCAAGAGAACACCTCATCAATAATTGTCGTAGGAAAGCTCGGTGCCCCATATGGTATAAAGGGCTGGCTTAAGGTACATTCATTTACTGATGATCCCGTAGGGATCTTCGATTTCAGCCCGTGGTTGATAGGGCAGCAAGGTAAATGGCAGTCCTTAGAAGTGGTCGACTGGCGTCGCCACAACAAAGGCTTTATCGCTAAATTTGCGCAGATAAACGACCGAGACGAAGCAATGGCTTATACCCATGCTGAAATCTCAATGGATGCAGCGCATTTACCAGAACTTCCGCAAGGTGAGTTCTATTGGCGAGATCTCATTGGCATGTCTGTTGTAACCGATAAAGGTTATAGCTTAGGCATTGTTGATGACCTTATGGAGACAGGGTCAAATGACGTACTAGTTGTGAAAGCAAACAGTAAAGACGCATTTGGTCAAGCTGAACGTTTGATTCCTTTTTTAACTGATTCAGTTATTAAAGAAGTTAAATACGACGCAAGAGAAATTACCGTAGATTGGGATCCAGGGTTTTAATGACGCAAACTAGTTCATTATGGGTAGGGGTGATAAGCCTTTTTCCAGACATGTTTGACGCTATTACAGACCAAGGTGTTACCGGTCGCGCAGTAAAAAATGGTTTAATTGATTTTAACTGTTGGAATCCGCGAGACTACGCTTTAGATAAGCATAGAACCGTAGATGACCGTCCTTACGGGGGCGGACCAGGTATGTTAATGATGGTTGAGCCATTAAAAAAAGCGATTGCCGAAGCTAAAAAAGCAGCTGGTGATGGCGCTAAAGTAATTTATATGTCCCCGCAAGGGCGCAAACTTGATCAGCAGGGCGCTAGCGAACTCGCTAACTCTAATAAACTGATTTTGATTGCCGGTCGCTATGAAGGTATAGATGAGAGAATAATAGAATCATATGTTGACGAAGAATGGTCAATTGGTGATTTTATTTTGAGTGGTGGTGAACTACCTGCCATGACATTAATTGACGCAGTAGCGCGATTAGTGCCAGGTGTGTTAGGTCATAACCAGTCAGCAGAACAAGATTCGTTTTCGGATGGCTTGTTAGATTGTCCACACTATACACGACCAGAAACATTGGACGACAAACAGGTTCCTGCTGTATTACTCAGTGGAAATCACCAAGAGATAGCAAAGTGGCGGCTTAAGCAGTCATTAGGTAGAACTTGGTTACGACGTCCTGACTTGTTGCATAACCTAGCTCTGACTGAGGAGCAAGCGGTATTACTCGCAGAATTTCAGCAAGAGTACCAAAAAGCTTGTGGCTAGAAGACAGTTACACCTAGGAAAGTGAGAAACATAATGGCAAAAGTAAACCAAAATATTATTAAAGCGCTTGAAGATGAGCAGCTTAAAACAGACGTACCTGCATTTGGCCCTGGTGATACAGTGGTTGTACAGGTAAAAGTAAAAGAAGGTGCTAAAGAGCGTCTACAGGCCTTTGAAGGTGTTGTAATCGCTAAGCGTAATCGTGGTCTTCACTCAGCATTCACAGTTCGTAAAATTTCGAACGGTGAAGGTGTTGAGCGTGTATTCCAAACGCACAGCCCTCTTATTGATAGCGTAGCAGTTAAGCGTCGCGGTGCAGTTCGCCGTGCTAAGCTTTACTACCTACGTGAGCGTTCTGGTAAATCTGCACGTATTAGAGAAAAACTTAACTAATACGCGCTGTTTATCAACGCAAAAAAACGGGTTGCATCCTTTGGGTTGCAACCCGTTTTGGTTTTAGAATATTATTTTCTCAATTCTCAATTCTCAATTCTCAATTCTCAATTCTCAATTCTCAATTCTTATTTCCTCATTAGTAAAATTTAAGCTTTAGCCTTTTATCAGTTAGCTGATCCTGTTAATATTTATCGTATTGATTAGTTTACTTTTATGTAAATTTATATTTACGTTATTTGTTTTTTAAGGTGGTATGAACGTGGCTGACATAAGTGATTTAGCACAGCTGAGAGAAGGTATAGATGAATGCGACGCACAACTTGTTGCCTTACTTGCTAAACGTAATGGTATTACGCAAAAAATTGGTGAGATAAAACAACAAACAGGCGCGCCTTTACATGCACCTAATCGTGAAGCAGAGCTATTAGCGGCAAGAAGACAAGAAGCAATAAATCAAAATGTAAGCCCCGATCTCGTTGAAGATATACTAAGACGCATGATGCGAGAAGCCTATCAAAACCAACAAGCAAAACTTGCATGTGCAGCGCCAGAACTTTCGCCAATTGTTATTGTAGGTGGCCAAGGTGCTATGGGGCAGCTATTTGCTCAGCAGTTTATTCGCTCAGGTTACGAAGTTAAAGTTTTAGATAAAGATCAGCAAAACGATGCGCAAAATATTTTAAAAGGTGCCAAGCTGGTAATGATTAGCGTACCAATTAATGCATTGGACGCAGTAGTTGCTAAGTTACCTAAACTAGATGATGACTGTTTACTAGTTGATATTACATCGGTAAAGCAATCGCCTATCAAAGCACTAAAAGCTGCGCATAGCGGCCCTGTGGTTGGTTTGCATCCTATGTTTGGCCCTGACATATCACACTGGGTAAAACAAACAGTCGTTGTATGTGAAGGGCGAGAGCACCAAGCGGCAAAAGGCTTGTTACAGCAGTTACAAGTATGGGGTTGTCAGCTTGTTGAGCTTGATGCTAAAAAGCACGACGAAGCAATGCAAATTATTCAGGTTATGCGCCATTTAACAACATTTGTGTACGGACAGTTTTTAGCAAAACAAAGTCATACACTAGAAGAGTTACGTAGTTGCTCGTCACCTATATATCAACTAGAGCTAATGATGGTAGGGCGTTTATTTGCGCAGTCGCCGGAGTTGTACTCAGATATTATGTTAGCGCAATTCGATGATGTAGAGAGCCTGCTCGCACAATACCAAGACACTTTTGCAAGTACATTGGAAAAATTAAAAGCAGGAGATAAAGCAGCGCTTATTGATTCTTTTGCGCAGGCGAAAGTTTACTTTTCTGACTCAACAGAGCACTTTTTAACACAAAGCCGAAGCTTATTAAATAAAGCGAATGATTCAAAAGTTTTAGACTAATACTTGTCACTTTTTACTAAAAAGGGCCGATATCGGCCCTTTTTATTTTATGGAAGTGTGTATTAGGTATTAACGCTTACTGCCTGCAATGATTCGCTTTGATAGCAGCCTAAAATACGCACATATTGGGTGTGTTCTTTAAGTTCTTCTAGCGCTTCTTTTACTTGGCTATCAGCTAAGTTTGCTTCAAGATCCACATAAAATACTTCTTCCCACGGATTGCCCGGAGTTGGGCGCGACTCAAGTTTTACTAAATTAATCTTATGCTGTTTAAAAATCATCAACGCATCCGCTAGTGAGCCCGCTTGCTGTTTTGTCGACATGATTAAACTAGTTTTAGTTGGAATTTGGTTAGACACTTGCAGAGGTTTGCGCGCAACAACAATAAAGCGGCTATGGTTTTCGCTTTGATTAGCAAGGTTTGATTTGATGACTTCAAGGCCGACATTTTTTCCTGCTTGTGCAGAGCCAATTGCAGCACTATTTGGTGTGTTTAGAGCTGATTGTAATGCGCTTGATGTAGAGTCACATGTTTCGTGTTGTAAATCACCTAAGCCTTGCAAAAAACGGCTGCACTGTGCAAATGGTTGTGGGTGTGCAAATACTTTTGTTAGTTGGCTAAGTTCAGTATCAGGGTTTGCGAGTAAGCAATGCTCTACACTGTGAGTGACTTCTCCAACAATAGAGACTTGTGCGTGCTGTAATAAGTCAAATACTTCGTTAATGCTACCAGAGCTTGTGTTTTCAATCGGTAATAAACCAAAATCAGCTTGGCCGTTTTCTACTTTACCTGTTATTTCGTCAAACGATGTACAGCCAATTTCAATTAATTTACCAGGGCGGCGACTAAAGTATTTATGACATGCAAGCTGGCTATAAGAACCCTGACCACCTAAGTAAGTTACACGGTGTGTTTCACTCAGTGCGTCTGGATTAAGGTTTTTTTGTAACATTGCTTGTTGGTGTAAAACTGAATCTTCCAAAATAGTTTGAAACACATTATTTACGTAGTAAGCATCTAAACCCAGTGACTTACCATAACCAATTAATTTTTCTAGAAGCGCGAGTTCACGTGCTTCATCGCGAATTGGCTTGTTGTTGGCGATTTTATATTCAACCACACCGTGGCTAATGCGACGGCGTTTAGCTAATAACACGAGTAAGTCGGAGTCTATTTCATTTATATCGTGTCTTAGCGCATTTAATACATCATTTGTCATTTTGGTATCCTCATTCCAAAAGTAGGCTGTTATTACACAGCAAAAACAAAAAAGCCTCCCGGTTGGGAGGCTTTACTATTCGATTGATTTTATCTCACAAACAGGGAAGCCTCTTCTATATAAAGAAGCTAAAAAACGAAATAAAAGTGCGAGAGATAAATATGTTCATAAGGTTAATGTATGGAGAGTTGCCAACAATGTCAATAAAGATCTAAATAAGCTTAGGGTACTATTTATTTACCTTAGGTGGTTATTATAGAAACTTTACAAATAATTTATAAATATGAATGCGGATCTGGTATATTTCGTTAACTGGTTCAAATAATAACAATTATTAATAATTAAGGTTGACCCGTGGTTTACAGACGGCCTCCATCTCGTTTTGGATTGAATTCTTTAAGTGTAAAACTTTCACTGCTTATATCTGCTATTTGTTTAATAGCAGGGGTATGTGCGGCTGCCTTAATGCTTAAATCTGAAGAGAAACAACTTGTTTTTGAAGAACATGAGGTGTTAAAAAGCTCTACAGATTTATTAGTGAAGCAGTTTAATGAGCGTATTAAAACAAAAATAAATATTGCTCAGCAAGCTAATAACGTAGTAACAGAGCAGCTTTTTCAATCTAATTCACCAATTAATTTAGGTAATAAATCACAGTTACAGTTTAATAGCGATGGTACCATTCGAAGTGCCTCGGCTGACGGATTATCAGCAGCATTTTTACCACAGCAAAATTACTCTCCTTTTTATAAACGCCTATTTAATGATTCTGAAATGTTATGGCGTATAATTTCTCCGACTCTGGTACACGACTTTTTTAACTTTTATTTAATTACCGATGACGATTTCATTCGTGTTTCTCCTCCAAACTGGGCATTAAATGCACCAGCCGAGTTTAGAGTTACGCAAGGTACAACGTATAAATATATTAAAAGTATGTTGGGGTCAGAGCGAGAGCCTGCATGGTCAAAAGTTTATTACGATACAGTATGGCGAAAGTGGGTTATTAGCTTATTAGTGCCGGTGTATGTTGATAACGAGTTTTTAGGTGTAACGGGAAGCGATATTTCCCTTAACAAACTTATTTCATTTTTACCTGTTGGCGATAAAGAAAAACACTTACTTGTATTTGATAGTAAAGGGCAATTGTTAGCCCATCCCAATCTAAACCCTGCATTATTAGCTGACTATGGTAGTGACAATAAAGCACTCGCTACTAACGAATTTGTAAACCCAGAACTGCAGTCAATTATTGACGATGCAATTGCGGTGAAGTTACCAGAATATGCCAATTCATTTGAACAAAATGATGAAGCTCACATTATTAATATTCGTAAAATTGATGATTTAGATTGGTACATAGGGGTTTATAAAAAACGTTCATCAACGTTATCTGCGTTACAAGATTTAAAACTGAAGTTTTTTGGACTCTTTATTTTATACGCAATATTAGTTGCCTTATTGCTGCATCAGGCGCTTTATCAACTAGTACTTCGCCGTTTACATACTTTAGTTTATGCAGTAACAAGCTTTGGTAAAGGTCAGCTAACAACAGAGTTTCCGCCAGAAAACAAAGATGAGATTGGTACCCTTAATGGCTCATTTAGAGACATGACGGTAGAAATCCGCAAGCTTATTGATGGTTTAAACCAAAGAATTACAGAAAAAGAAATTGCTGAAAAAGCAGCTAATCGTTTATCTAAAGCGGTCGCGTTCTCGGGCACCGGGGTTGTGATCACCGATGAAAATTTTGTCATTGAGTACGTAAACCCCAAAATGCTCGAAATGACAGGCTATCCAGAAAGCCATTTTAATAGAGCACCACTACTTAATATTATTGCCTCAGAAATGTCTATTTTAGTTGAAGATATAGACATAGATCTACGCAGCCGTAATTACTGGCGCGGGGACACATTAATAGCTGGTTTAAACAAAGAGCCAATTTGGGTGTCTTTAAGTGTTTCGCCAATTCGTGAAGAGGGCGGTGAAATAACCAGTTATGTAGCATCAGCACAAGATATTTCGTTTGTAAAAGAAAGCCAGCGTAAAATGGAACAACTGGCTTACTTTGACACCCTTACGGGACTTGCCAACAGAACATTTTTTAGAATGCAATTGCGTAAATCAATGGCATTAGCAGAGCGCGGGCATTATGCATTTGCTTTGTTTTACTTTGATTTAGACGAATTTAAGCGTATTAACGACACATTAGGCCACGATGCTGGCGATCAATTATTAATTGAAGTGGCAAACAGACTTAAAAAACGTTTACGAGCCGAGGACACCATAGCGCGCTTAGGTGGTGATGAATTTGCAGTGTTGCTCAGTGGTATAGAAAGCCAAGCTCACGCGGCTGATGTTGCCAATACAATTCAAAAAACACTGAACGTGCCTATAAAACTAGGTAGCAATGAAGTTATTGTCAGTGCAAGTATTGGTATAACTATGGCTCCTTACGACAGCTTAGAGGAAGATCAGTTACTCAAACATGCTGATTTGGCAATGTATGAGGCAAAAGCAAAAGGACGTAATACCTTCCACTTTTATAGCCAAGAATTAAATGCGGCCGCAAATGAGCGTTTATTTATTGAAAATGAGTTACGTATAGGGCTCAAAGAAAAGCAATTTGTAGTTTACTACCAACCTCAAGTTGATAGCCGTACTCATCAGGTCGTTGGTTATGAAGCGTTATTAAGATGGTTCCACCCAACAGAAGGCGCAATCCCTCCAGATAAATTTATTCCTATTGCAGAAGCGACAGGCCTTATAGTTGAATTAGGTGAATGGGTGCTTCAAGAGTCTTGTGATTTTGCCGTAAGATTGGCAGAACAAGGTCTAGAAAATAATATATCGATAAACTTATCGGCCCGCCAGTTTAAAGACTCAAGCTTAGTTACAACACTGAGCAAAATGATAATTAAGTCGGGTGTTTCAGCAAAGCGCCTTCATTTAGAGCTGACCGAAAGCATGTTAATGGGTAATGTAGAGGCAGCCATTACACAATTGCACGAGCTTAAAGCATTAGGCATATCTATTTCTATTGATGACTTTGGTACAGGTTATTCGTCGCTCAGTTACTTAAAACGATTCCCGGTTGATATATTGAAAATTGACCGTTCATTTGTAAAAGATATCCCAGAGGATACAAATGATATGGAAATCACTGCAGCTATTATTGCCATGGCGCAAAAGTTAAAGCTAGACGTGGTCGCAGAAGGGGTTGAGACAATAGAGCAGATGCAGTTTTTACAAAATAATAATTGCTTCGTTGTGCAAGGCTATTATTTTAGTAAGCCAATTGCTGAGCACGAACTACCGAATTTGTATGAAAGGTTAAATGAACTCGCAAATAGCGAAGTAACTAGTTAATAAAATTGCGGGTTAACCACCCGCAATTTTAACTTTAAATTTTAACGCTTCTAAAATGCCTTTTAGTTTATCTCGGTCATCACCTTGTACTTCAATAATGCCTTCTTTTACTGCGCCGCCTTGGCCCATTTTGCTTTTTATAGTTTTAGCTAACTTTTTTAAATCGTGATCTTTTGGATCAATGCCAACAACTAGCATTACGCCTTTGCCTTTACGCCCTTTTGTTTGACGCTCAATGCGAATAAAACCATCTTTAAAAAGTTTAGCGTGCAACTCTTTTTCTGGTTTCGGCTGGTCAATGCGACCCGTACTGGTTGAATATACTAAGTGACTATCACTCATACCTTACCTTTGTGGATAAAAATGAATTAAATGCTGGTGTAAATGATAGCAAATTTGAAGTTGTGTGTTTTTCTTTTTGCTAAATACTTTTAACAGGTTATATTTAGTTCAAAGGAAATATTATTGGAGTTTACTATGAGTTTAACTAAGAATGAATCAGTCGATGGCACTACATTAACAATACAAATTAAAGGTAAGTTTGATTTTAATTTAGTGCAATCTTTTCGCCAAGCTTATGCTCAAATGAGCGAAAAAACAGTAAAGGTTATTATCGATTTAAGAGAGACTGATTATATGGATAGTTCAGCACTTGGCATGTTACTTAACATGAAAAAAACCATTGATAGCCAAGTAAAAACCATCGAAATAAGTAATTGCCAGCCTCAGCTTAGAAAAATCCTACAAATTTCACGTTTTGATAAAAAGTTTGATATTAGCTAATGATACATGTGTTGATTGTTGACGATCAGGCGCTCAATCGCATTTTACTAAGTAAAATGCTTGAGCAGGAAGGCTACAAAATTTCAGTGGCTTACAATGGGCTAGATGCACTTAATGTACTTAAAAGAGAGCAAATAGACATTGTATTACTCGATGTTTTAATGCCCGTAATGGATGGTTTTGAAGCCGCTGAAAAAATAAAGCAGCAGTATAGTGAAGTTTACTTACCGATTATTTTTATAACCTCCTTAGACGATCAAGCAAGTTTTGAGCGGTGCCTCGAAGTCGGTGGTGATGACTTTATTCATAAACCATTTGAAAAAGTTATTTTGCACGCAAAAATTAAAGCACATAGCCGCACCAGAGAGCTGAGTAAAAAATCAAATCAACAAAAAAAACTGCTTGAATATCATCACAATCAAATTGAACGTGAACACGAAATAATTGAGCATATTTTTAATAACTCATTAGAGAATCAGGGTAAGTTTAAAGAATACCTCGATTTTAATTTATCGCCGGCGTCTATGTTTAACGGCGATATGTTTTTAGTGGCGCAAAGTCCAATAGGCAATCTGTATTGCATGTTGGGAGACTTTACAGGGCACGGCTTAGCGGCAGCTATTGGTGCATTACCTATCTCTCGTGTTTTTTATACTATGGTACAAAAAGGCATGGCGATTAATGATATTGCCTGTGAGCTAAATACATTGCTTTACAACCTTCTACCTGGACACATGTTTTGTGCTGCAACCATTATAGAGCTTAGTGCATCCGGTAAAAGTATTTCTGCATGGATGGGCGGCCTGCCAGATGCGTACCTAATAGATAAAGACGGTAATGTAAAACAAACATTAGAATCGCAACATATGGCGCTGGGGATTTTAGACGATCAAGAATTTGAGTATGAAGTTATTCACTTTGAAACAAATAGTAATACACGCCTAGTATTAGCAACCGACGGTATTATAGAAACAGCAAACAAAGAAGATACATTTTTTGGGGAAGAGCGTTTTTTACAAACCTTAAAAAGTAAATCGATGATTAGTAGCGAAGATATAGTGGCTGACGTTACTAAGTTTGCTGATGGCACTAAACAGCAAGATGATTTAAGCATTGTTTTACTAAACTGCCTGCCTTTAGTTCCTGAGGAGCAAGAGCGAGAGGCATTCTCTACTTTAGCGTTTAATTTATCTTTGAGTTTAAACTCAGAACAAATAAAAAAAACAGACCCCGTTTACGACGTTGTTAATATTTTAAGCAGTGTTGGGGGGCTAAACGCCCATCGTTCTAATATATTTTTACTGTTGTCTGAGGCTTATAACAATGCGCTTGATCATGGTGTACTAGGGCTTAACTCAGAGATTAAAAAACAAGAAGACGGCTTTTTTCGATATTATGAATTAAGAGAGGCAGCTCTTGCTAAACTTACAGATGCGATGATTATTATTGATATGCGCTATTGCCCCGACACGCTCAGTTTATATTTCATTATTTGTGATTCAGGCCGAGGGTTTAGTAGTAAGCACGATGAGTTGGCAAAGGTTAATAATGAATTTGGTAGAGGGGTGTCTTTACTAGAAGAAATAGCCGAAAAGGTAACTTATAACGCCAGCGGTAACCAAGTTGAAATGTGCTACAAGTTGAGCTAGCTCTGCAAAAATATCCATGCTATTATTCTCGAAACTTTAGATGTATGGATGGCCAAATGATTTCTTCTTACCTAAAACAAGCACAACTAAGTGCTAATCCAGCTTTGATTTCAACAGAGCTTGAAAAGCTTGAGCTACATTTAGCAAACACAGCTTTGCCTGATGTATGTTGGGAGTATCAAATACCTGAGCTTGGCGAGGGCGGTGCGTGTAGTTTATTTGGTTACCTACAAGATGAGCCATTCAAATTAACTGACTATCTTAAAAATGATGAGCAAACACAGTTCAATCTAGCTAATTTACAAAGTATTGTGAGCTACATTGAGCAACAAACAAGTGTTGATTGGTATGGTATTTATCAATCAACTAATACTAGTGAAGGTAAACAACTATTAAAGTTGGCTTATCATGGTGCGCCTAGTCGTCCGTTGTTCCCTTTAACGCAAGCATTTGCGGCAGGTAGTAATAACGTACAGGTTGCGCTGTCTCACAAGGGCCGTATTATTAATAACGTTGAAGAGTACTTATCACAAGGTGGTGAATACTACACATGCGATCCTAAAGTTAAATCAGAAACCTGCTTACCTTTATTTAATACACAAAATGAATGTGTTGGTATTGTAGATGCTGAAGCCTTTAAAAATGATTTTTTTGATGAAAAGACGCTTGCCGTTTTAATTGCATGTTGTATTAAAATTCCTCACTTTCTAGTGTAAATAACGCTAGTCAACATGATGTGCTTTTATGTTAAGCTTAGCTTAACAGCTAACCCCTAAATAACGATAAGAGATAGCCAATGTTCTCAGTATTAAAACCATTACCAACAGATCCTATTCTTGGCCTTATGGCGGCCTATAAACAAGATACAAACCCTAATAAAATTGATTTAGGTGTAGGTGTCTACAAAGATGAGCAAGGCAATACACCGGTTCTTAAAGCGGTTAAAAAAGCTGAAGCGTTTCGTCTTGAAAACGAAATGAGCAAATCTTACATTGGTTTAGCGGGTAACTTAGATTACTGCCAAAAGATGGAGCAGTTACTACTAGGCGAACATCAAGCATTGCTAGCAAATCGCGTACGTACCGCGCAAGCGCCAGGTGGTACGGGCGCACTTCGCGTTGCAGCTGAATTTATTAAGCGTTGCAATGCAGATGCAACAGTATGGGTAACTAACCCAACATGGGCAAACCATATTAGCTTGTTTGAAGCTGCAGGCTTAACAGTAAAAGAATACCCGTATTACGATTACGAAAATAAAGACTTACTGTTTGATGAAATGATCAACACACTTAAACAAGTGCCTAAAGGTGATGTGGTTTTAGTGCATGCATGTTGTCATAACCCAAGCGGTATGGACTTAAACGAAACACAGTGGAACACAGTTGCCGAACTTGCAAAAGAAGTTGGCTTTACACCACTTGTTGATATTGCATACCAAGGCTTTGGTGCTTCACTTGAAGAAGACGCACGTGGCTTACGTATTTTAGCTGATGCAGTAGAAGAGCTAATTATTTGTTCTTCATGTTCTAAAAACTTTGGCTTATACCGCGAGCGTATTGGTGCATGTTCACTAATTGCAAAAGATAGCGCAACAGCAGATATTTCAAACTCTGTAATGCTAAGCGTTGTACGTAGTATTTACTCAATGCCGCCAGCGCATGGTGCTGATATTGTTAATACTATTTTAAGCAGTACAGAGCTTACACAATTATGGCACTCTGAGCTTGATGAAATGCGTAGCCGCATAAATGGCTTACGTAGTTTAATTAAGGAAAGCTTAGCAACTAAAGATATTGCGCAAGACTTCTCATTTATTGAACGCCAAAACGGTATGTTTTCTTTCTTAGGTATTAATAAAGAGCAAATTGCTCGCCTACAAAAAGAATATGGTATTTACATTGTTGGTTCTAGCCGCGTAAATGTTGCAGGTGTTAGCCAGTCAAATATTGAATACTTTTCAAATGCTGTAGCTGACGTTTGTAAATAAACGCAGTTAATATAAAAAAACCGCACATCTAATGATGTGCGGTTTTTTTATTATCTAAATTAAAACAAAAAGATTTAACCGATAGCAGGGATTAGCCCCGCCATTTGCATAAACTGCGCAGCAATAATCGTTATGCCACATATAGCTGCTATGCCAAGCCCAACATTCCCACTTTTAACTTTATAGCCTGTTTTACTTGATGTTGTACGCTGTTTATAAACCATTGCTACAGGCAAAAATATTGCAAGTACGACAAGTGCTATTGCAGCGTAACCTAAAGCCATAATAAAGCCTTGAGGATAAAATAATGCAAAGCCAAGCGGCGGAATAAACGTAATTAAGGCCGTTTTAATTCGGTCCGTTTTATTGTCACCTTTTTTAAATGTATCAGCAAAAAAATCAAATAACCCTAAACTCACCCCTAAAAATGATGTCGCAAGTGCTAAATCAGCAAATAACTTAACGGCCGTTGCTACACTTGGGTTATGCGCAATACTTGCCACGCTTGATACAAAGCCACTAAGGCCTTGGCTGTTGAGTAAGTCAGCTTGGCTCATAATGCCTTGGCTAAGTAGTTGCCAAAAAATATAAATGACTAAAGGCAGGGCGGCTCCAGCAATCATTACTTTGCGCAGTACTTTTATTTCTACACCAACATATTTAACAATAGAAGGAATAGAGCCATGAAAGCCAAACGAAGTAAATATAACCGGTATAGCTGAAAGGATTAACCCTTGCTCTACAGGCATCTCTAATAAATGCTTACCTTGTACATAAGGGGTTAGCATGTAAAACAAACTAGCTAATACAATAATTTTTATTGTAAATAACACTCTATTTAGTTTATCTACCTTGCTAGTGCCCAGCGTTACCACACTTGCAATAATAACAGCGAGGATCACAGAGCCAAACTGTGGGGCTATATTTACATCAAAGCCTATATTTATACGCGCTTGAAGTTGTGCACCACCACCTGCAATATAAGCAGCGCATAAAGCGTAAAATAAAAAAACCATCGAAAAATTCGCGATGTATTGTCCGCGCTTTCCAAGCCATAATTTAGCCAACGTATTTAACGTTGCATCGCGTGGTGCATATTGGTGTAGCTCTAGCATGAGTAGTGCGGTGTAGGTCATTAGTAACCAGCTAGCAATTATCAATGCAAGCGCAGTACTAAACCCAAGCCCGGCAGATGCTATTGGCAATGCCAACATACCTGCACCAATAGTTGTGCCTGCAACAATTAACATGCTTCCAGTTGTTTTATTTTTAAGCACTTAATTACCTTAATTATTATTAATATACATGCACGATATAACTAGTTACTCAAATCTCAAATAGTTTTGTAATAAAAGAGCGGTATTAAAATGTAACTTACAATTTACAACTGTATTTATTAAGGACTTGTATGCATTTAAAAGTATTAAAATAGGGTGGTGAGGGTATAATTTTATATACGTTGGATTGCGTTATAAAACGCTAAGGATTGGCATGTGCCGGTAAAAGTATCGTATTTTTTTATGGTTCTCATTTGGTCTACTACACCTCTGGGGATTGTGTGGAGCAGTGAAACAGTATCGCCAACGCTTGCTGTATTAATGCGTATGCTGGTGGGGTTGTTTTTAGGTGGTTTAATTGTTGCCATAACAAACATTAGAGTACCTTGGAGCAAAAATGCGTGCTTACTTTATTTTTATTCGAGTATAGGTATTTTTGGCGGTATGTTACTGAGCTATATGGCAGCTAAAACAGTCCCTTCGGGTATTATTTCGCTTATGTTTGGCCTTGCACCTATCTTGTCGGGGTTGCTTGCTCAGCAGTTATTAAATGAACCTAAATTTAGCCCGATTAAATTAGTGGCGTTAGCGTGCGCCTTAATCGGCTTATATTTTGTTAGTTATAACCAAGTACAAAACTCGCAAACTCAAGGCCTCGGGTTACTTTATGTGTTTATGGCTGTCTGCTTTTTTAGCTTAAGTGGTGTGATGATCAAGCGTGTACAGATTGCGATTCATCCTATGGCGACAACATTTGGTGCCTTAGTTTTTGTAACCCCACTCTTTTTTATTGCTTGGTGGTTATTAGATGGTCAGTTGCATATACAGAACTGGAGTGCAAAATCATTGTGGGCAATTGGTTATTTAGGTGTGTTTGGATCTTTAGTTGGGGCTTTGGCGTATTTTCATGTACTGCAAAATCTAAATGCGAGTACGGTATCACTTACTACGCTCATAACTCCTAGCTTTGCGTTAGGCTTAGGAGCTTGGCTAAACAATGAGCCATTAAGCCAGGAGCTAATAATTGGTGCGGTTATTATTTTAATTAGCCTAGGCTTTTTCCAATTTGGTGATAAATTTTTAAAGCGAAAGAGAGTAAGCGCAAATTAGTTTTACTGCATTTTTTCAATTTGGTGATAAGTTTTTAAAGCTAAAGAAAGTAAACACAATTAGTTTTACTACATTTTCTCTATTTGAATAATTAAACGACGGTTTTTGTCTCGGCCTAAAATGTTATCGTTATTATCAACAAAGCGTTTTTCGCCTAAGCCGGTGGTTTGCACTTTTGCTTCATCGACACCCAAGCTCACCATATAATCTTTTATAGTTTTGGCGCGCTTGCGCGATAAATCTAAGTTATTCCAGCGGCCGCCATAGCTATCAGTGTATGAGTCAATACTAATGGACTCTATGCTTGCATCATTTTTTAAATACTCAGCAATTTTATCAAGGCGTTGTTGCGACGATTTAGTTAATTTACTGCTGTTAGATTGATAGTTCATTACAGTAAACGAAATATCTTCAAAGCTGTAAGGGAGTAGCTCATCGCGGCATTGTAAAAAAGCCCAGTAAGCTTGTTTAAAGTTTACACTCGATATACCAACGGCAATTTTATCGGCACTGTTTTGCCAGTCTTGATAATAAAAAGTAGGGTAGTAGCCTTTTTCAAGCTCGCTAAGCATCTCCCATGCGGTTTTATTGCCCAGCTCGCCATCAAACTTTTTAAGTAATTTCATATTTGCAATATCGCGAGCCGGTAAGCCTGCACGCCAAGACGGTGGCACGGCTTTTAAACCAGCAATTGCGTAGTTATCTGGGCGTACAACCATATCTAAATTAAACGTTAAGTTTTTATTTTTACTTGCTGAAGCTTTAAAAATAGCTTCCCCATAATAAGGAACTTCATGATTTAATTGGCATTGTAAGCGCGTTGTTTTAACGACTTCCCAGTTGGAGTTGTCTTGGGTTGCTGTATATTGGCGCATAGCAGCTTGCGAGTGAGTACTGCAAAGCACTGCACTTATACTAAGGCTAATAAATAACAACTTATACTTCATGGTGCTCTCCAGCTATCCGGGAATGCCAATAATTTGGCAAATTAACGACTGCAATGATTAGTTTGCTCTCTACGTAACTAACTTATAAGTTAAAGCAAGTTATGTGCCTACAATTTTAAAGCAATAAATACTTAAATCCCCTAGCCTAGGGGGCATCAATTTTGACATAATAGTCAGCTTACACGTATAAACAAAGAAGACTATGGCAAATACTGAGCAAACACCTTTCGCAAAACGCTTTCGTGGATTTTTTCCTGTTGTTATTGATGTTGAAACTGCAGGTTTTAACAAAGAAACAGATGCCTTGTTAGAAATAGCAGCTTCTGTTTTAAAAATGGATGACGAAGGACTGCTCAGCATAGATCATACTGTTCATTTTCATGTGCAGCCATTCGAAGGCGCTAATATTGAACAAGCAGCCATCGACTTTAACGGTATAGACCCGTTTTCACCATTACGTGGCGCAGTACCTGAAGACGAAGTAATTAAAGAAATATGTAAAGTAGTACGCAAAGCGCAAAAGGCCGCTGGGTGCCAACGCTCAGTTATAGTGGCGCATAATGCCGCATTCGATCATGGCTTTTTAAATGCAGCAATAGAGCGTAATAACATTAAGCGTACGCCATTTCATCCGTTCGTAAGCTTTGATACAACATCTTTAGCGGGTTTAGCGTTAGGGCAAACTGTATTAGCAAAAGCATGTAGAGCGGCAGGTATCGAGTTTGATAACAGCCAAGCACACTCAGCGCTTTACGACACAGAACGTACAGCTGAGCTTTATTGCTTAATAGTAAATCGCTGGCAGCAATTAGGTGGTTGGCCATTAGCGCCAACTGATGATTGCGACGCTAATGCCGAAGTTGAAACTGATACACAAAATAACGAAGAAACTAAAACGTCTGAGTAATTTTACCCTCAGTTAGCTTAACTAGGTGGGGCGGGTAAATACGCGAAAATTGTTTAGAATCTTTCGCTATTTTAAGCTCCACACCAGGGTGCATTAATTCATTTACTTTTAAACGACTACTGGCAAGTAATTGCACTATTTTTTGCTTAATAAGTAGTTTTTGACGATGAATATGCGCAGAGCGTATTTTTATATGCTTTTCATTTTCAGTTATTTTATTCATGAATTGCTGGCGCTGAGCAGCCCCCGCAATTTTACTCGCTTTTTCACGAGCCTGTTGTAAAGCGGTTACTTTAGTCGCAAGTACTTTTTCAAAATCGGTTATTTGTGTTTGCTTTTGGCGAAGCTCAAACCAGAGTTGCGCTAAAAATACGCGCGTTTTAGTACCGGCTGGCGCGCCTAGCTCACCCGTTTCAATGCGCATAGCATCTAAAATATTACCGCCAATAATTTTACCTCGCGGATCATTTGCTTTGCCTACACGTATTAACCGCCTAGCACTTAAATCACAATGTAGAGCTTGGCGTTCAATAAATAAATCTTGTTCGGATTTAATATTGCAGTACTGAGCATAACCAATAGAAATAGTTCGCTGAGCGGTTATAGAGCATGTAAATGCTTCCTCGCCTTCACGTTTTCTACCAATTGCGCCAAGCATAATGGTTACCGCACTTTTACTTTCAACAGCTCCTGATTCTACAAAACCCAGTACCGTAATATCACCATTGGCTTTTACACGCATGCCGTCTTTAATATCGCCAGTAATAATTACGCTACCATCAAAATCAACGTGGCCTGTACTTACATCTACGTTATCAAAGCATAAAACGTCATCTACACGCATACCTCGGGGTAGGGCAACGGGCACACCTTTGCAGTCGGCAATAAGCATATTAGGATTATTAGGATCTACTTTTGTACCTTCGAAAGGCTGGAGTTGGTGATCTGTACCTGGTTTTGCACTAATTGAATCGCCAAATACCGTATAGCCATCTTCTCCAGGGGTAGCGGCAATACGCTGCATTAAGGGAGTACCAGGTTTTACGGTGATAATAGCGCCAAGGTTTTTCATATCAACCTTACCACCTTCCTTAGCTTGTGGGCTAAGCACACGGTCTTGGGCTGTTGAGCATAAACGCACAAATTTAGCATCGCTGCCATTTTTAGGATTACGCCCATGTGCAATTATGGCGCTATAAGAGCTTCCTGCTGGTTTTTCAAATTGCTGGCCTAAAAAGGTATCAAGCGCG
This sequence comes from Pseudoalteromonas sp. NZS100, assembly GCF_015864815.1. Classification (NCBI taxonomy): domain Bacteria; kingdom Pseudomonadati; phylum Pseudomonadota; class Gammaproteobacteria; order Alteromonadales; family Pseudoalteromonadaceae; genus Pseudoalteromonas; species Pseudoalteromonas sp. NZS100. Next base: position 32,779 of record NZ_JADYWM010000023.1, on the reverse strand, counting down.
CGTGGGCTTATTCCTTTTTTAACACCTGCATCAGCAAGCGCTTTTTGCGCACCTTCCATAGACAAAAGCGCACCACCTTTAGCGGTAGTTAATGTTGCTTCTGCGACCATGTTTTTTTCATCAATATTAATGACAAGCGACGCATCTACCGCTTTAGCAACGACAAGTGATACTTCCTGATAGTTTTTAGTTGGCGCAAAAAGCTTTCCAATATTGGCAATGACAGCTTCGTACTCACTAAACTCAGATTGTTCGAGCATTTGCGTAAGCTGAGTACTCGTAACAGGAAAGCCACTATCAATAGGGTGACTAACTAAAGAGACAAACCCTGTATTTTGATCAAATGAAAAAACCGACATTTATTAATTCCCTACTCTATGCCTGTTATTATTTTTGTTTTTTTACAACTAAAGGTTTAGAAATGACAAAAACCTTAACTCCTTATTTGAACACAGGTTAAACACATTGTTAAGCAAATGTTTATATGGGCTTGCATAAACTAAATTTTGGTTACTTAATGCTCGGTTAGTGCACGCAATTAAAATAAAGCGTTACTAGGCCTTGAGTATCAGTACTTTACTCAGTTATACTGTTTGCACGCTCTGAATTGAGTTACTAATTCAGGGGCTGATTAGGATTCGACGGAATTCAAGAAGCCCAAGGTGCATGTCGAGGTGCGGTTTGCCTCGTTAAACAGCCGCAACCTAAAGTAATCGCAAACGACGATAACTACTCTCTAGCAGCTTAGGCTGGCTAGCGCTCCTTCCATGTATTCTTGTGGACTGGATTTTGGAGTGTCACCCTAACACCTGATCGCGACGGAAACCCTGGCCGGGGTTGAAGCGTTAAAACTAAGCGGCCTCGCCTTTATTTACCGTGTTTGTCCGGGACTTAAAGGTTAATTAAATGACAATACTAAACATGTAGTACCGACGGTCGAGGCTTTTCGGACGGGGGTTCAAATCCCCCCAGCTCCACCAATAAAGGTTTTTGAACTCGTTATTCGAAAACCATAAGAAACCCGCAAATTTGTTAATCCAAATTTGCGGGTTTTTTTATGGAATTTATAAAATAGAGTTTAAGTATTTCTAATTGCGCGTAGCTTTATTTTTATTGCAATCACAAGCAGGCTAAATAACGACAGCATACTTATTAACAACGTTAGATTAAGTATGGAGTTACTTGGCTCGTAGGTAGTCACAGGAGAGTTGTTTGTAGTTTGCGAGTTTTGCTGTTGCCTAATATAGCTTTGGCTGATCCAATCTACCGCGTTTATCCATTGTACTTTGGCGGGATCAGTATTGTTTAGCTTCCCTATTGCATGTTTATCGTTATCTAAGCCTTTTGAAAGTTGTATCAGTTGCTGCCAAAATTCATTTTTAGGGCCTAGGTCGTCTATTTCTTGTAGGTGCTGTTGTAATTTATCGCCCCCCATTGTTTTTATATCAGCTTGTCCTGTACTTTGCGCGTAGCTATTTATTAGTGATGAAAAGCGACTAAAGTACTCATTACTTTTTTGTAGGGTAGGGTTAGCTGCTTGCTCGTTTGTTACTTTTTGTGTTGGTTGATTTAGGCTATTTTGATCAATCAAATATTGTTTATAGTTTTGGTAACTTAAGCTGTTTGTAGTTGTGTTATTTGTGGTTCCATTATTTAGAGTGCCAAAGTTGTTTTTAAGTGCATTAACACTGATCCCTACGCCTATTATGGTAATAATACAAAGTGCGCAATAGCAAAAGTACAATGCGCTTTTTAAAGTGTTACGCAGTAATTTATATTTATTATAACTTTGCTTAATAGCTGCAGCTGTATTAGGAGCTTCGTTTGTATCTAGGCGTTCGGTTTGTATTGAAATACTTTTGCCGTCAGTACTTTCACTAATGTGTTTATCTGTATTTTTGTTATGCTCAGTGAGTGCTATTTGATTATTTTTAGATTGAGAGGTTGCTGTAGAGAGTTGCGGTTCTACTTTAGTAATTAATCCTAGCTTTTTTAGTGAGGATTCTGTTTTAACAGCATCAATACTCGATAAGTCTTTTTTTAAAGCGTAAGCTTTTCCATCAAATAACTGAATAACAATATTATGAGGAATATTAAGAAGTTGGCTGAGTTGTTCTTGGGCAGAGGTAAGGTCAGTATTTTGATATAACTGACCATTAAAAACAATTTTAAATGTAGCGCTCACGTTAGTACCTTGCTTGTGTAATTCCATTTTTGGAATTTTATTTTTATTATTTGATACACAAAGCTAATTTAACAGATAAAGGGTATGCTTTCTAATGATTTGTGATTAAAAAAGTCTTAACAAACAGCGTTAAGACTTTGGCGTGTAGCTGTTACTTTACTTTATCGTTTTGCGAGTGATTTTACAGATTGCTTTTGCTCACTGGCAGGTTGGGTTGCTTTGTCTATTAATGTTTCAAGTGGTTTATTTCGAACGCACATAAGTACTTTGTTCATTGCTTGGCATGTGCCTGTCGCTTTTTTATCATGGCTTATGTAGCTGCAATCTTCATTAATGGCTTTTTCTTCACATGCTTCCCAAGGCACGTTTGAGCCGTGGCCTGCATGGCTTAGCGATGAGCATGAGGTTGCAAGTAAAAAGCCAGTGGTTAGGGCTTTTATTACGTTAAATATTTTCATTAGTATCTCAGTTAATTATTTGGCCAGAATGCGAGTTATCTTGCGGTAGCACCTTTAAAACAACCAATAAACATGTTTTCAGATACATCGGCTGCATGGTAGTGGTATCCGCGTGTATCGTCGGTGTGGCCTCTACATTCGTCTAAATCAGTGGGTTCTAATCCATCTTCGTTAAGCATGCCAAATATACCAAATCCATCGAGTGCATAACCCATCATGGCGGCATGACCGTCTGATTGGATTTGTGTTTGGCTACAACCTGCTTCACCGTGGTAGTGATAACCTGCTACTAAGTTAATATGCCCTGCGCAATCATCAAAGGCTGCAATAGTGTATGCGCCTAAAATAGCCTCAACAGGGGCGGGTGCAGCAAGTACAACACCATTGAGAGCAACACCCACATTAGCGTTACCAATACTGCTATTTTGAGTGGTTGCAACAGGCGTTATTGGTATTAAAAATGATTCTGATATACCGCCATCAACATAATCAATAGAGCATTCTACGCAGTGGTTTTGGTATTGCTCCTCTACGTTTGGACGTGCAGCACCATCACACGATTCTTGTGTGTCTGTTACATTTACAAGGCCTGTACCTTCGTCGTATAGCTGCCAATGGTTATCGTTATATAATGTTGGTAGATCTAAAATAAAGTCGCCAGTTATATCGTAAACCTCACCGGTGCCATCAAACCAAATACCGGCTTCGTCTGCTGTTGATGTGATATTTCTAGGACAAAATACACCAATCTCGTAATTTGAAGGCGCACCGGCAATATCAATTTTGTAGCATGAAGCTTCATCGCCATTACTTAGCGTACATGTTTGAGTGGTAATTGATGAAATGAGCGCATCGCTTTCAAAGTTAAAAGGGTCAACTTCTACAACGAAATCGGTTGAAGTATCTGTTGTAGTGCCCTCATCGGTGGTTGTTTCAGTTACGACGCTACTTTGAGTATCGCTACCGTTACAGGCAGCTAAACTCAGTGCAAGTATGCACACTGCAAGCGGTGCTAAAATTGGTGCGTTAAGTTTTCTCATCAGAAATATCCGGTAATGAAGTTAAATGTATAATATTTGTTAAATGTGCAAACAAAGTGCAAAAACAACGCAACATAATACATTGCCTGAAATAGAGGCTTATAACACTTGCTATAGGTGTATGTTGTACCTTTTATTGTTTAAAATACTGCGACTTTAAAGTACCTAAATAGGCAGTGGAGTTTTATGGACTTTTTACTTCCCGACAGTATGTCTTTATTTTTGTTTTTATTAATGATGATCACCGCTGGCTTTACTTCTTTTACATCTGCTGCATTTGGTGCGGGTGGCGGGCTAATGTTGCTTGTTGTTATGGCGTCGTTTATGCCTATGGCAGTTGTTGTGCCTGTGCATGGTTTAGTACAGCTTGGCTCTAATGCAAATAGGTTTTTACTCAGCTTTAAGCATATTGATAAAAGCATGTTTGTATATTTTGCGTTAGGCGGCTTAGTAGGGGCGGGGTTATCAAGTTTTGTTATTGATGATATATCGCTTGATGCTATGAAGTTAGTGGTCGCTATTTTTGTTATTTATTTACTGTGGGGTAAAACGCCGCCAGTAAAACTAACCTCTAAGCTATGGCGTATGGTCGCCGGTGGCATAACGACTTTTGTTTCTATGTTTGTGGGGGCAAGCGGGCCATTAGTTGGTAGCTGTTTATATATAAATAATTACGAAAAGTTAAAATTTACGGCAACGTTTTCGAGCATTATGAGTGTGCAGCATTTATTAAAAGCGGTAATTTATGGTGCTGTTGGCTTTAGCTTTTGGCAATGGATGCCGCTTGTAATTGCTATGGTAATAAGTGGTGCTGTAGGTACTTGGTTTGGAATTAAATTACTTAAAAGTATGTCTGGGGATAAATTTAAGCGTATTTTTAGAGTCGTTTTAACGTTATTAACGCTACAACTCGGTTGGCAAGGTATTAAAATATTACTCCACTAATTTGCTTAGTGGAGTAAATTTAATTTTATTAAACATAAATCACTTAAGCGAATTAAACAATTCATTGCCTAAAAACTACCGATGCAGAGCGACTACACTGTAATTTTTTGCCTTATCCATGAACTATACTAACCTGCAATAATTGTTCATACGTTTAATTAAATTGGTATTAAAGCTTATTTAACAGCGGCTTTAATTGGTTTGTCGCCATCAAATAACTCAAAAATGCGGTTACTAATAAATGAGTTAGTCGCAATATGTAATAATGCATTGGCTACGTTTTCGCGGCTAATTTTAGCCTCAGAACGATCACTTGGTCGCTGCGTCGTTACTTGCATTGAAGCGCTATCATCAGTCAGTGTACCAGGGCGAACAATGGTGTAATTTAAACCACTATTGATTAAGTGCTCGTCAGCCATGTGCTTGGCAACTAAGTAAGGTTTTAAATCACCTTGAATCGAATCAGGGTCGTCTGCACCGATTGAGCTGACCATAATAAAGTGTTTAACGCCATGCTCTTTTGCAAAGGTAGCTGCTTTAGTTGCAGCCCATAAATCAATAAGTACAGTTTTATCATCGCCCGTACTTCCGCCAGAACCTGCAGCAAAAATCACTTGGTCACAGCCTTTCATTGCATCACCAAAATCGCCTTCAAGATCTTGCTCAACAATAGTTAAAAAAGAGCTGTTTAAATCGCTTAGCTTATTTTTGTCGCGCACTAATGCCACAACATTTTGCTCATTTTTTAAAAGTAGCTCAGTTGCCATTTTACCTATTTGTCCGCTTGCGCCAATAATTAGGGTCTTACTCATAATTAACTCCTTCCAATAAATAGTAAAAGTAATGTGCTTACAAACAGACCTTGGGGTAGGGGATAATTTTTAAAGGGTAAAAAAGAGTTTAAATGAGCTAATTTCAAAAAATACTTTAATTAAAATTCAATACTTAACTGAGTATTAAAATTAGCTGCTTTTGGCGTGTTTTTTAGAACTTTTTATTCAACCATTATACTCACTTCGGTCACATAACTACGGCGATATAGACTAATACGAACTTTATGTTCTTGGTAATTATAAAACAAAGTGCGATATGTATTATTGCCGTTTGTTTTTAACGGCTCTCCTAATTTTTGCTGATAAAAGCGAGCGATATCAGAAATTGAATCTGTTAAATAACCAGTGCGAACCATTGGATATTCGCCGGCTACATCCATTGTTGTAACAAACTCTTCAGGAAGTGGGATTTCAGTGACGTTTTGGCTAAGTACATTAAACGATAGAGTGCATAGCAGTATTATTAAAAATGCTAAAGTTTTCATTAAAGTCCTTTAAATAATAAATTCCATTTATTGGTACTCATTTTACCTCAATAAGCACCTTTGTCATTTAAATTTTATTACGAATTAAATCTCGTACTATAAACCGAGCAGGGTGAATAGCTTGGCTTACACGTTCGCTTAATGGGCGGGGCTCGTTATTTAAACAGCTTACGAGATGTTCTGCACTTAGCGGTGCGCTACATAAAGCGCGGGCGCCAAAGCCGGTAAAAATATGTAGGCCTTGTTGTGGCTTATTAAGTTGCTCATATTGATAGCGTTTACCTAAACGTAGGTTAGCAAAAGCCATAGTGTAATCACTTTGTTCGCACCATTGCCCTGCCATTGGTAGGTGATCTATAAATGTGCATCGTACAGCTGCTTTTGCCGAGGTAATATTGCCAAGGGTTGAGGCAAATTCACTTTGCTGATAAAAGCTAAGTAGTTGCTCTTGGTTTAACTGGTTGTCGAGCGCTGTAACTTGACGGCTTTTGGTGTTTTTTTCAAACGTTGCACCCATACAGTGATGATCTAAATAGGCTGGGGTAAAATACCCTTTATGGCACAGCACTGTTTTAAGTTTGCGTGATTGCTCACTTGCCTCAATATGTGAAACTTGCCCGCGTACGCCTACTATTGGTAGCGCTTTTGTTTGCTCAAATGCATCGCTGTGCTCGCCTGCACAAATAATTACATCACTAAAAGGACCTAACTGCTCATCATTCGTTAATAAAAACCAACCGCTGTCAGTTTTTTTAAGCTGTTTTATATTGCAGTTAAATATGCTTTTAAATGGGTTTATGCTATTTGCAGCGCTTAACATGGCGTTTACTAATTGCGGAGGGTTAACCCAGCCGCCTTGCTCAAAAAACACGCCCGAATAACCTGTTTCTACGCCGGCTATTTCGTCGCCTTGCTCTGCGGTTACGTTGTGCATTAGCTGGGTTGGCCACAGTTGTTTTTGTGCTAAGTTTTCATGTTTATCGGCCAGAGGCCTTTTTACTGCGTGTTGTAATACGCCGCACCAATCGTAATCAAAATTAAAACCACTGCTAAGTAAGTTGTTATATAGGCGCTTTGCGTATAAAAAGCTATGTGCGAACAATTCACTGTGCGGTGAATTTTTAGCTTGTAGGTGAGGGTAGATAGCACCTTGCACATTGTGCGATGCCCCCATAGCTGGTTTTTCATCTTGGCAGAATAATTGGCTTGCTATGCCTCGTTTAGCCAAACTATATAAAATGCAGCTACTGGCTATACCGCCGCCAATGACCGCTACATTTTTTAAAGCGCTGCTATCTTGATGAAAATATGCAGGAGCTGATTGAGCATCATTTACGCACTCTAGTTGGCCAACAAGCATATCTCTTTTTTGGCCAAAGCCTTTGGCTTTTTTAGTATTAAAGCCTGCATCAATTAATCCACGGCGAACAAAACCTGCTGAAGTAAATGTTGATAAGGTTGCACTTGCCCTTGATATATTGACCATAGAATTAAATAAACTTTGCTGCCACATTTCGGGGTTTTTACTTGGCGCAAAACCATCTAAATACCAAGCGTCAACAATTCCTGTTTGCGGATAGCTCATTGCTTGTATTGATTCAAGTGCATCACCAAAGTATAAATCGAGAACAACAAGTCCATTGTCAAATTCGAGTCTGTGGCATCCTTCTAAATTAATTGGGTATTGTTTAGATAATTTGTTACTAAAGGCGCTTAATGATGGCCATGCCTGTAGTGCTTTGTTTAAATCGTCTATGTGCAGAGGATATTTTTCAAATGAAATAAAGTGTAAGCGTTTAACACCATTATCTAATTGATTTTGAACTTGTTGACGTGCAAGGTGGTCAGTAAAGCGTTGCCATGTATTTAAAAAGTTTAAACCTGTACCAAAGCCGGTTTCGGCAATAACAAAATGTGGCTGGTCATGATTTTGTAATCGTGCATCTATATTATTTTGCTCATAATACACATAATGCGATTCAGCTAAGCCATCGTCATTAGAAAAATAAATATCACCGAAGTCATTAGCGAAAGGTGTACCTAAATTATTAAAGTGTATATGTGCATTTTTGATCATGATTTTTTAATTTTATAGATATATTTTTTAATTATTTTACGGGTTTTCTTTGAAATAGTCTGGCGTTATTTATAAGCTAGCAGTTCAGAGTACAAGTGTACGCTAGAAAGCTGACCACTTAGGTGATTAAATTCGCGTAAAATAGAATGCAATTAAGTATTAAGCTAAGGGAATTACCCATGAGAAGAGCTGTAATTACAGGTATCGGTGTTGTATCAAGTATAGGTAACAACAAAGAAGAAGTATTAGAATCGTTAAAAACGGGCAAAAGCGGCATCGCTTTTAATCAAGAATTTGCCGATTATAAGTTACGTAGTAACGTATCGGGTAAAATTGATATTGACGTTAAAGCACACGTTGACCGCAAAGCAATGCGCTTTATGGGAGATGCTGCTGCTTACTCTTATATTTCAATGACGCAAGCAATTGAAGACTCAGGTTTGTCTGACGACCAAGTATCAAATGAGCGCACGGGTATTATTGTTGGCTCTGGCGGTGGTTCGTCTAAATGGCAAGTAGAAGCTGCTGATATTTTACGTGAAAAAGGCGTAAAACGTGTAGGGCCTTATATGGTGCCACGCACTATGGCGAGCACTACATCTGCTTGTTTAGCAACACCATTTAAAATTAAAGGTGTTAACTATTCAATTAGCTCTGCGTGTGCAACATCTGCGCATTGTATCGGTAATGCCGTAGAGCAAATCCAGCTTGGCAAGCAAGACGTTGTGTTTGCTGGTGGTGGTGAAGAGCTACACTGGACATTGGCAATGGAATTTGACGCTATGGGCGCACTTTCTACTAAATATAACGAAACACCTGAAAAAGCATCTCGTACATACGATGCTAATCGCGATGGTTTTGTTATTTCTGGTGGTGGCGGTATTGTTGTCGTTGAAGAACTTGAACATGCACTTGCACGTGGCGCGCACATTTACGCTGAAATTGTTGGCTACGGTGCAACATCAGATGGCTACGACATGGTTGCTCCTTCTGGCGAAGGTGCAGCACGTTGTATGCGCCAAGCTATGCAAGATGTAGATAGTATTGATTACCTAAACACGCACGGCACATCAACGCCTGTAGGCGATGTTAAAGAGTTAGGTGCGATACAAGAAGTGTTTGGTGGTAAATCACCAATGATCAGCGCAACTAAAGCAATGACGGGTCATGCCCTAGGTGCTGCAGGTGTTCACGAAGCTATCTTCTCATTATTAATGCTAGAGCACAGCTTTGTAGCACCTTCAATTAATATTGATGAGCTAGATGAGCAAGCGACAGGTTTAGATATTATTACTGAGCGTCGTGATGTTGAGTTAAATACTGTAATGTCTAATAGCTTTGGCTTTGGTGGCACAAACGCGACTTTAGTTATGAGTAAGTACAAAGGTTAATTTGAGCTTATAAGCCCTATATGCAAACGCATAACTGGGCTAAATAGCCCAAAGCAAAAAAGGAAAGCCGAGGCTTTCCTTTTTTATTATCGAAAGTTTAATTAACCTTCGTTATGTTCTTGACGCGCTTGCTCAATTTCGTCTGCAATTTCTTGCGCTTTTTGCTTAGTTTTTTCAGTTAACTCGCCAGCAGCTTCTTTGCTTTTAATCCATGCGTCAACCGCAATCTCTTTGCCGTCGTCGTACATGTCTAAGCCCATTGCTTTACTTTGCTCTAATAGCTCGTTTAAAGACTCGTCATTTTTAAGATCGTTAGTTGTCTCTTTAACGTCGTTCCATGCATCACCAAGCTTTTCTTGCATTTGTGCGCTTTTATCTTTTGCATCTTCTTTTACTTCGTTGGCATCTTCACAACCAGTTAATGTAATTAAAGTGCCTAATAAAGCTAAACCTGCTAATTTATTCATGTGCTATCTCCTTTAGAGACTGATAATTAATTCGAGGCAGACTATACAACAATGAAAATGAACGCCCCCGTAACAAAACGATTAAATTTTAAATTAATGAATGAGCATGATTGGCCTCAATTATTTGAACTCGACCAAGACCCAGCTGTAATGCAGTATTTAACACGAGGTGAACCTACCTCTTTAGAGCAAATAAAAAATGAGGGAGTGCCTCGTATGCTCGCATATCGAAATGAGCTTAAAGGCTGGGGGCTGTGGAGTGTCACTATAAAGCAAACCAATACATTTATAGGTTGGGTATTAATAAGGCCTATGGGCTTTTTTACTGATGCACCAAACTACAGTGATATTGAAATAGGCTGGCGCTTTAAGCAAGCAAGTTGGGGGCATGGTTATGCAACTGAGGCGGCTTTAGCATTATGTGATGAACTTATAAAGCAAGATGACGTTAAGGCGATAAGTGCAACGGCACTAAAAGATAATACGGCCTCTATAAATATAATGAAAAAGCTAGGTCTGCAATTTATAAAAAATTATACACATACAGACGAGCAAGACGACTTACCTGCGGTGCTTTATTCAAAAAGTGTTTAAAGATGATTAAATATCAACAGTATAAAGATTGACCTGTCCTTAAGTGACGTGCATTAATAAGAATGCGTAACTAAAAAATAATAAATTAAGGATGTTGTATGGGATTGCTTTTTTCACCAAATAAATTAATTGTCAAAAGTGTGCTGGTTTTACAGTTCGCTGCTTTTAGTGTTTTAGCGCAGCCTTTATCGCAAAGCGCGGTAGCAATGCCTGACTCGTTCAGTGCCGATGCTGCTAAAAGTATATTAGAGCAAGGCGGTAATGCTGTTGATGCGGCTATTACGGCACAATTTGTACTTGCAGTAACGCTTCCTGAAGCCGGCAATATTGGCGGCGGGGGATTTATGCTTATTCAAAAAGATGGCAAGGGCGATTTTATAGATTATCGCGAAACAGCGCCAACAGCGGCTCATCGTGATATGTATTTAGATGAGCAAGGTAATGTTATTGCAAACAAATCAATATATGGTATTCACGCAAGCGGTGTACCTGGCAGTGTAGCGGGCATGTGGCTTGCCCATCAAAAACATGGCACTTTAAAGTGGGAAGAATTAGTACAACCAGCGGTAACGTTGGCTGAGCAAGGGTTTGTAGTTCCGCCTAAGTTAGCAAAAGGTGTGAGCAATTATATAGCCCGCCTAAAAGAGCAAAAAATAAATGTAAACTTCGAAAAATACTTTGCTGATGTAAAAGCTAATAAAGTATTTAAGCAACCCGAGTTAGCGGCGACGCTAAAGCGTATCCGTGATAACGGCCAAGATGGGTTTTATAAAGGTGAAACTGCAAATATTATTGCTAAATTTATGCACCAACATGGCGGTATAATTAATCAAGATGATTTAAAAGGTTACACCGCTAAATCACGTACACCTATTAAAGCGAGTTGGAATGGTTATGAAGTACTTACTTCTCCACCGCCGAGTTCAGGTGGTATTGCTATTTTACAGTGGCTTAAAATGTATGAGTTACAAAAACCAGATGCGGGCTTAGCGCATAACTCTACTCAGTATGTACACTTACTTTCTGAAATAGGTAAACGTGTATTTGCAGATAGGGCGGAGTATTTAGGCGATCCTGATTTTTTTGATGTACCAGTCAACGCATTAACTAATATTAACTACCTCAAAGAGCGCAGTAATGGCATTTCGTTAACCGCTATCTCGACTACCGAAAATATTAAACCGGGCCTTAAAGAAAGTGAGCAAACTACACACTTTTCAATCGTTGATAAAATGGGTAACGCTGTCGCAAATACCACCACAATAAACTTAGGGTTTGGTAGCGGTGTAGTTGTTGAAGGTGCAGGGTTTATTTTAAATGATGAAATGGACGATTTTAGTGCCAAACCAGGCGTTATGAATGTGTTTGGTGCAATAGGCGGCAAAGCTAACGAAATACAGCCGCACAAGCGTATGCTTAGCTCTATGACGCCTACAATACTCCTTAAAGACAACACCGTTAAAATGGTGACAGGCTCGCCTGGTGGCACAACAATTATTAGCTCTGTGTACGAATCTATTTTAAATGCGGTAGAGTTTGATATGACTGCAGAGCAGGTTGTAAATAGCCCTCGTTTTCATCATCAACTGTGGCCTAAAAATATAATTAGAACACACATAGGTTTAACCGATAGCGTAAAAGCAGAGCTTACAAAAATGGGTTACACCATAGATGAGAATCACTTTGGTGACTTACACGTTATTATTAATAAAGAGGGCCAATTAGATGCCGCTTCTGAAGCATCAGGACGTGGTAAATCAATTGTTTTTTAAATAAAAAACACCGCGTTAAGAGCGCGGTGTTTTAAACAATATAAAATTATTGAGTATCAATTAAATCTTCAACACCCACTATTTGCCATGGAGCGTCGTCTGAAATTAGACGTTCTAAGTGCCAGATTTCTAAAATAGGCTCTTCTTTTTTATCGCCTAAATCACGGTACTTACCTTTAAAGCGAACACTAACCTGCCACGATTGCGCGTTTGTATCTGCGCGCACAAGTTCGGCATCAATAAACATCACTTCTGTTTCTACGCTTTGTATAGCTTCACGTTCAGCTTTAAACTCGGCAACAAGTGCAGGGCTTAAGTATTCAGCCATTGTGGTGTAATCGGCATTGTTCCATGCAGTTTGTAGCGTATGGTAATGACTACGGGCACCTTGCAAAAAGCCATTAACGTCAAAGTTAGGTGGTAAATTAAAAGGCACACTTTCACCTTGTGGGGCGCTGCTTGCAAAGCCTGTATTTGTTGGTTGCTCGATAGGTGCTTGTTTAAAAAAATTTTGCTGAGCACTTGTATTTGCACTGGCAAGTTGTGGGGCACGATTAGCACGTAAAGAGCCCGTTACTAGCTTAAATAAAATAAAGAGTCCGCCAGCTAATAAAATCATTTCTAATAGCTGAAAACCTTCAAAATCGTCGCCTAACATTGCTGCAATTAAGCCACCCGCTAAAAGCCCTCCAAAAACGCCTGCCATAATGCCTTTTTTATTTGATGTGGCTTTAGGTGTAGCGTTAGGTGTTGTTGTATCTGTTTGTTGTTTTTGCGCTGTTTGTTGTGTTGCAGGTGTCTGTCCGCGTTTACTACTGCCAAACTTTTTACGTGCGTGTGCATCAAAACTGGCAGTACATAATAATGCCAATAATGAAAAAATAACGATGATGTTCTTCATGAAATTCCCTAATTAAAATCGAGCCGCGATTATAATTTACTTTCTTTAGGAATTTAATTAATTACTTTAAAAATCAGAGGTTTTGGGGAGTGAAGAAACGCTTTGTTGGTGAGTATATAATCAAAAAACCGCTCAGTAGAAACTAAGCGGTAAATTTGTCTATTTTAAAGCCAACGAATTGCGCCAGTAACGCGTTCGTTATATGTATCTAGAGGTGCTCCAAGACTTGCCACTAAAATAGTATCAGCTTGTGAGCCACGATTAATGTGACCTTCAAAGCGCTCATCGCGGAAGTTGTCATCCCCAAAACCAAATGATTTATTTTCAGAAGGCACTATAAATACCGTCATTGGACCAAAGTCAGACTCAAATATTAAATGCAGTCCTTTTTCGCCTTTAAAATCACAAAACATGGCATAAGTTACAGCGCCAGGAAGTTCATCAAGATGACCACCTAATACTGCAAGCTTGTCGTTGACGCTTTGTAGGCTAATGGGCTCTTTTTTATCAAGCGCATTAATTTCGTAGTACACATGGGCAAGCGCATGCTCACCGGCTTCGTGTGCAATATTTTGCTCTGTACTAAAAAAGAAGGCACTAATCGCCACTACAAAAGATGCTGCTAACGCAAGATGTACACGATCAAACTTAAAACGCGATCGAGCATCAACCACATTTTTGCCTTTTGCTTGTTCTTCTTGGAGTGCTTTTTCTTTTAACGATGTGTTTAAAAGAATGCGGTCTGCAAGATTTTCAGGCACAGGTATATCTAAAGAATCTTGAATGAATTTATCAAAATCTTTCATATCGTTAATAAAACTTTGTCGCTCTGGGTTATTGTCAGCAAACTCCATAAGCTCCTTGTCAATGTCGTTTGGCTGCGCAATAGTGCGGCGACGAAACTCAAGTTCATCCATTATTTTGATGCCCCTTTAAGTTGTTCATCATCACGGCTTAAAGCCTCTTTAAGTTGATTTCTGGCACGGTATAAACGAGTCATTACCGTGTTTTTATTTAAATTAAGTATGCCTGCAATTTCTTCACCAGAGCAGCCCATTACAACTTGCAGTAATAATGGCTCTCGGTATTCATCAGATAGCAGTGCAATCTGGCGTTGAATTACCGTTTGTTCCATTTCATCGTCTAATGAATGGCTGGTTTCATCAACAAGCGTATCGTTTTCTACGTCGCTGTAATCAAACTGTTTACGTTCAAATCGGCGTGCGTTTTCTCTTCGTAATATAGTAAGCAGCCAAGGTTTAGCTGCCTTTTGATCAAGTAAAGAGTCGAGTGAACGCCATGCGCGTAAAAACGTTTCCTGTACTAAATCATCTGCTATGTGCGGATCACGGCATAACCAATAAGCAAAGCGATAAAGCTCTTTATTGTAAACGTGGACCAAGGCTTCATAACGCTTTTGTTTCTCTGCCATATCGATTAAGACCTGATTGTTTGATTTTTTCTTTCCAAGCATAAGCACTTTTTTAATTAAAAATTATTAGTTATTGCAAAAAAAGACCTAAGGTTCGTAGTTATTAATCATAAAGGTCTTTTAATACAGCTTGTTGCGACTTTGATGCCTGAGTTTGATAGATCTCAAGAATTTTAATAATAGCATTAAGATCCGTGTTTGCGCCTTTATTACTATAAAGTTGTGCCTGCAATTGGCTAATGAGACCGTTAAGCTCGCTGCTGTTTACGTGGATGCAGAGCTCATCAATCGCGCCAACATTTTTATGGGTCACCTTTACAGAAAAGTTATTTAATGCGGTGTAAAAGGCTTTCACATCGTGTTTTTTGGCTAATGCTTTAAGCTCATTTAAGTTTGGCTGAGAAGTACCACGGGTGTTTAGCTGTAATTTTTCAGTCGTATTTTTAGTAGAACGGCTTATTAAGTAAAAAATTACAGTACCAATCCATAAAATATACCCTAAAGCGGCAACAACTATTAACCAAAGAGGAGTATCACTTTTAGTTTCAATAGGTTGTGTGCCAGTTGCTTGATTCGAAATATTTCCAAGAGTAGGTGAATTATTTGTGCTGGGTTGTGGGTTTGCTATGGCTGTATTAGGCGCGGTAGTACTTGGCGTTACTGTAATAGTACGCTTTGGTAATGTGGCGAAGCTAATACGGTTCATTTTGGTATTAAACCAAGGCAGCTTTATTTCAGGCAAAGTATAAGTACCTGGTTTTTGCGGCAGTAAGGCATATGATGCCGTTTGCTGCGACACAACGCGTCCGTCTCGCACTGCATTGTTATTTTCTTTTTTATCAGGGTAACTGCGTATGCCATCAATAGTAGGCATAGAGATTTCAGGTAATTGCTCTTTTGTAACTCCAAGCGCGGTAAGTGTAATAGTACGAGTTATAGGCGTACCTACTTCTACTGTGTTGTCATTAGGTTGCCATTCTTCATCAAGGTTAACCAATTCGCTTGGTAACCATGCACCTTTATAGTCACTCGGGATTGGTTTTATTTCTACTTGCTGATCATCGCCAAGAGCAGATACCTCCAGTTGGCGGTAATTTTGCTGTACTCGCCCTTGAAACGCAGGGCCTGCAATCGTGTAGGCACCACTTTTTTGTGGCTGAATCAAATACTCACGAGTAATAACAAGGTAGCGTTTGCCATCAACTAGCTCATAACTCTCAGTTTGTTTACCTAGTTGGGTTAGCTGAGCATCTTCCATACTTGGTGTGCTTAAGCTGCCATCAAGCAGTTCTTTGGCAAGGTAGAGCTTAACAGTGTAAACACCGGCTTCTTGCACAAATAATGAATTACTTGAGAGCGACGTTTTTAAAAATATTTCGTTATTTTTATCTGCATCAACTGAGCGTTTTGCCACTTTTAATTTAATAGGTTGTGAGGTTAACCCTGCAACGCTAAATGCCGGTATCGTGTAATCACCCTCTGTACGGGTCATTAGTTTAACTGACCACGTAGTTTGTTTATTAATGCTGCCATTAATGATGTTGGTACGAGAGCTTAAGCTCGTCGGGCCTACAACAAAGTCTTTTAACAGCGATGAGGTGTCTGGTTGCTCGCCTTTAACTGTATCGTCTACCGATATATTAAGCATAAAAAATTCACCCGCTAATACAGGGTTTTTATCTATGCTGGCTTCTAATTTGGTGGCAGCCCACGAAGGCATCGCACTTAATAGCAATAAACAGCAAAATAATCGCATTACCATGATTTTTCGACTCCTGTAGGGCGACGTTTATATTGTCTTTTTTGGGCTTCTAATTGCATTTTATTCCGTAATAAAATAGCCGGATCGTCCGGGACTTTTCTAAGTAGTTGATTAAGCTGTTGTGCTTTTTCTTTTTCTTCATTAGTGAGCTCACTTGCTTGGGCTTGCATCGCTTGTTGCTGAGCACTTTGTTTTTGCTCATCAGTGGCAGGTTGCTCACTTATTGCTTGTGGCTTACTTTGTTGCTGCTCATCCTCTTTAGGCTGATCAGCGTCTTTATTTTGCCCTTGTTTGCTTTGTGGCTGGGCTTGCATATCAGGTTCATTTTGCTTATCTGATTGCTCGCCAGGCTCACCTTGTTGATCTTTTGATTGTTCAGATTCTTTATCTGATTTTTCATCGCTTGAGCTTTGACTTTCGTTTTCGCCTTTTTCAGAATCGCTTTTATCACCATTTTGTTGCTGATCCTGTTTTGACTCATCAGAATTTTGCCCTTGGTTTTGCTCATCTTTTTTCTGACTATCATCTTGGTCTTGAGAGTCGTCGCCGTCGCTTTGCTGATCTTGCTGGTTTTGTTGCTCTTGTTGATTTAGTAATTGCTCAATTAAGGCTTGGTTATCGGCTGCTTGTGTAAAGTCATCTTGTAAGGTTTGGGCCTGTTTGTACGCCTCAATTGCGTCCTCAAGTTTGCCAGCTTTGGCAAGGGCATTACCGTAGTTGTATAATCCGGTAGCCGACTTATCATTACTAAACTCATTAAGTGCAGCATCAAAATTACCTTGCTGGTAAAGCGCCGCGCCTTTCAACTCACTCGATTGCGCCTGTGTTGCTGCATCGTATTCTTTATTATTGTAAGCCTCTAATGCACGTTGATCTGCATTTTGCAAAAGAGTAGGGAGCTCTACGGCATACGCATTTTGTTGCGGTAAAAAACCAAAAGCTAAAAATGCGCCTAACAAGGCAGCGCGTCTAAATAAATACAAACCAAATGGCAGTAATAACAAGAGTCCGTAAATACCTGCATCTATTCGCCAAAGTGCGTGGCTTTGTTTTTCGTCTTTCAATAATTCACTCTGTGCATTTGGGGCAAACGTATTTATGTCGTTATTGCTAGGTTGGTAACTAGCAAATTTACCACCGCTGCTTGATGCTAAATTTTTAAGCTGAGAGGCATTAATTGTAGGTACTACAATTTGGCCGTATCTGTCTTTCAAAAATCCGCCTTCAGGTAACTTAATTGGTGCGCCTTGAGCGGTACCTACACCATATATATTTAATCTATATTGGGTGTTACTGGTAAAGCTACTCACGTCGCTTTGTTCTTGTTGGTCAATACCGTCGGTCACTAAAATAATGTCGCCATCAATATAACCCGCTTGCGTTAATAGCTCTTTGGCCATATCAAGACCCGCTAAAACGTTTGAGCCTTTGTCTGGCATTATTTCAGGGCTCAAGCTTGGAATTAAATTACTGAGTGTTGTGGCATCGTTTGTTAGTGGTGAAATTACATAGGCCGTGCCTGCGTAAGCTACAAGCGCGGTATCACCTTCTTTAAATAGCTCAATCATATCAAGCGCTTTAAAGCGTGATTGCATTAAACGATTTGGCAAAATATCGGTGCTGTACATTGAGTACGACATATCCATAACAATTACACGGGCACTTTTACTTTGAAATACAGGAACTTGTTTTTTCTCAAAACTAGGCCCTGCACTAAATAAAATGCCAAGGCTGCAAAATAAAGCAACTAGCCAAAGTGGCTGGCTGGCTTTAGTGTTTGCTTCGCTCATTATAAATTGTGCTAAATGCGGTGCAATTAGCTGCTCACTGGTGGTTTTTTTATGCTTAATTAAGGCAACAAAAAATAATGCCACAGCAGGTATGAGTAACCATAAAAGAGCGGGCCGAATAAATTCAAAATCCATTAGTTTGGCTCCTTTAATGCACGCAGTGTACTAAGCATTACTTTTAAGCTAATAAGTAAAATAGCGATAAGTAACGGGTAGTAAAATAATGAGCTTTGTGGGCGAAATGTTTGTTCATCAGCGCTAATAGGTTCAAGTTTATCAAGCTCTGCGTAAATTTGTTGAAGGCCAGCTACATCTTTGGCTCTAAAGTATAATCCGCCAGTTTGCTCGGCAATCTTTTTAAGCAAGCTTTCATCTAAATTACTGCCACTAGAGCCTCCCACATTAAAGAGACTAAAGCCGCGCGGATTATCTGAGCCAACACCAATGGTGTACACTTTAATACCTTCTTCGCGAGCTAGCAGTAGGGCATCTTCTGGGTTTAAATTACCAGCGGTATTTTGTCCGTCGGTTAATAGCACCACAATTCGGTTACTTTCATCTTTATTGGCAAAGCGTTTTACCGAAAGACCCAATGCATCACCAATGGCTGTTGCGCGCCCCACTAAACCAATTTGGGCTTCGCTGAGCATTTTACTTACTGTTTTAACGTCGCGCGTGAGCGGGGTTTGTAAAAACGCGGTGTCGCCAAATAATATCAGCCCAAGCCTGTCGCCTTGACGTTGCTCTATAAAATCACTGAGTACGGCTTTTACCATGGTGAGGCGGTCAACATATTGGCCATTGTAAGCCATGTCTTGTTCGGTCATCGAGCCTGATAAATCGACCGCTAACATTATATCGCGCCCTTCATTTGGTAATGAAATTGGCTCATCTAACCATGTTGGATTGGCAGCGGCAGTAACAAGTAATAACCAAATTATCCACTCGAGGGGATTTAAACGTCGTGCGTGTGGCTCAATGCTTTGGCTGGTTAAATTGTGCTTTGCAAAACTGGGTATACGTAAACGCGTACTGGCATTACTTGCTGCGGGTTTTAATAGTAAAAGTAATAAAGGCAAGGGTAGTAATAAAAATAACCATGGCCAGCTAAATTCAAACATTTACTGACTCCTTTATTTTAAATTGCTTAATACCTTGGCGAAATTTTTCGCACAGTGTTGTATCTTTTTGGCTAGGGTTATACAAGCTTAGTATTTCTTGTTCTGTAAAGCTTAAACCGGTGAGTGT
Organism: Pseudoalteromonas sp. NZS100; assembly: GCF_015864815.1. Lineage (NCBI taxonomy): Bacteria > Pseudomonadati > Pseudomonadota > Gammaproteobacteria > Alteromonadales > Pseudoalteromonadaceae > Pseudoalteromonas > Pseudoalteromonas sp. NZS100. Next base: position 13,399 of record NZ_JADYWM010000023.1, on the reverse strand, counting down.
ATTAAGTGTTGTGCACCATTTAGAGGTAGATTGCGCAGCAAGTCGCTTGTCGTAATATTCAATCACTAAACGTTTTAAAATAATATGCAGTTGCTGAGGGTTTTGCTCACTTTGGCTCAATTGTATTGCGTAGCGTTTAGGCTTTTTAAATTTATGTTTTTTATAAAATATATAAATAGCTGCGCACAGTGCTAAAAACAGCAGTGCAATAATAACCCACCAAGCAGGGGCGAGTGGCCACCAATTAACTTGGCTTGGCGCTATTATATCGTGCAGGCCATCGAGTGGATTGGTTTGCATGGTTATTTTCTCACTAATTGCAGCTCAAGCGGTGTTGCTGCATTGAATGATATTAAATTAAGACCCGATTTAGTTAGGCGATTAAAGCGCGCGCTAAATGCTTGCTCAGCATTTTTAGCAAAGCGTTCTCTAAAGCTGTTATCCATTAATGGTAGGGCAAAGTCTTGACCATTTGCATTAACCGTAACGGCTTGCTTAAACGCAGGTAACTGATGCTCAAACGGATCGCTTATGTGGCAACCAATCAGCTCGCAGTGGCGGCTTAATATTTCAAGTTGCTTAAAGCTCGCATCATCCAGAGCATTAAAATCAGACACTAAATACACTAAGCTGCCTGGTTTTGCTAAATGGTTAAGGCGCTTTAGGTTATCGCTAAAGTTGTTAGTGGCTGTTTTATCAATATTGTTAAGCGCTTGCTGGTGGTTGTCGCATAAATTATGACAAAGCTTAAGCACGGCTTTTTCACGGGCGCTGGGTTTTAGCTCTAAATGCGAGTGCTGATTAAACACAATACCGCCAATTCTATCGCCGCGCTGACACGCCGACCATGCAACAAGAGCGCTTATATGCGCAGCTTGCACCGACTTTAACAGTAACTTTGAGCCAAACAGCATTGAGTTAGAAAAATCAGTAAATACAAACACAGGGCGCTCTTTTTCTTCTTGAAAGAGCTTTGTGTGAGTCTCGCCGGTACGCGCAGTAACTCGCCAATCAATAGAGCGAATATCGTCACCTTGCTGATAATGTCGCACTTCGGCAAATTCCATTCCTCGGCCTTTGTGCGGTGCAAGGTATTGTCCTGTTAAGGTATTTTTTATTTTTACCTTAGGGGCAAGTTCAAGCAATTGCGCTTTGGCTTTGTAATACATCAGCTCTTTGAGTGCTAAATTAACACCGTGGCTATGGCTCTGTTTGAGCCATGCTTGGGTTTCTAATTGTTTTTGCATAACTTATGGTACGGCTACAAGTTCAACTATACGGCTTATTACTTGATCTTTAGTAATGCCATCGGCTTGGGCTTCGTAACTTAAAATAATGCGATGACGCAGTACGTTATGCACAACAGCTTGAATGTCATCAGGTGCTACAAAGTCACGGCCTTGAAGCCATGCATGAGCACGAGCACATTTATCAAGTGCTATTGTTGCACGCGGGCTCGCACCAAACTCAATCCAGCTACCTAGTTGCGCATCTAATTTAGCGCCTTCACGGGTAGCAATAATAAGTTGTACTAAATATTGCTCAAGCGGCTCTGCTAAATAAAGGCCTAATATTTCTTTACGAGCTGCAAATAAGTCGCTTTGACTAATTTTTTGCATTACTGGTTGTTGTTCATTAAGCGCTTCGCCGCGTGTTAAACGCAGTATATCAAGCTCATGCTCTGCGCCAGGGTAGCCAATACTTAGGTGCAGTAAAAAGCGATCCAGCTGGGCTTCTGGTAACGGGTAAGTCCCTTCTTGCTCTAGCGGGTTTTGCGTTGCCATAACTAAAAACAGTTCGCTAAGCGGATAGGTATTTTTACCCACGGTTACTTGGCGCTCTGCCATGGCTTCTAATAGTGCTGATTGTACTTTGGCTGGTGCGCGGTTAATTTCGTCAGCTAAAATTAGGTTGTGAAAAAGAGGGCCTTTTTCAAATACAAACTCGCTAGTTTGTTGGCGGTAAATATCGGTACCTGTTACATCAGCTGGTAATAAATCTGGCGTAAACTGTACGCGCTGAAATGAGCCTTCAATGCCTTTAGCAAGTGCATTAACTGCACGTGTTTTTGCAAGCCCAGGAGGGCCTTCTACTAATAAGTGACCATCAGCTAAAATAGCAATAAGTAGCGCTTGTGTAAGCTCTGGCTGGCCAATGATTTGTGTATCTAAGTACGTTTTTAATTGTGAAAATGCGTTAGCTGCCATAATAAGTGGACTGTCCTCGTCAGCTGGGTTTGTACCTAATAGTGTTAGGTGATAAATACTGACCTATTTATAAGGTTTATAATTGGGTAACTCAAGAGTTAGACTGTATTTTTTAAAATAGTTCGTTATTTTTTAACGATTTTTAGCGTACCACAAAACTTTGTAAATGCGTCTAAAAAAGCCTATTGTGATAGTCGTAATTAAACACTGTTTATATAAATTTGTGTTTATCTATTGGCTTTAGGGCACGGGTTGTTTAGAATCGAGGAAAACAAACAGGTCAGACCTGTCAGCGGGAGAGCATAAATGTCTGAGCAAAACATACTAAAAACACCAAAGGGCGACCGTATTGCCATAGTTAGCGGCTTACGTACACCTTTTGCAAAACAAGCAACAGCGTTTCACCATGTACCAGCACTTGATATGGGTAAATTGGTGGTTAACGAAATGCTTGAACGATTAAATTTCAATAAGTCAGAAATTGATCAACTTGTATTTGGTCAAGTAGTACAAATGCCAGAAGCGCCAAATATTGCACGTGAAATTGTATTGGGCACAGGTATGCCAGTATCGGTTGATGCATATTCTGTATCGCGCGCATGTGCTACCAGCTTTCAGGCTATTGCTAATGTAGCTGAGTCTATTATGGCGGGATCTGTAAGTGTAGGTATTGCAGGCGGCGCAGATTCGTCATCAGTACTACCAATTGGTGTTAGTAAAAAGCTAGCAGGCAGCTTAGTTGATTTAAATAAAGCGCGTACGCTTGGTCAACGCTTAAAAATATTTTCAAAACTGCGCTTAAAAGATTTATTACCAGTGCCTCCTGCAGTAGCAGAGTACTCAACAGGCCTTTCAATGGGGCAAACTGCTGAGCAAATGGCTAAAACACATAATATTAGCCGTGAAGATCAAGATGCATTAGCGCATCGTTCTCACTCACTTGCAACGCAAGCATGGGCTGATGGTAAGTTAAAAGATGAAGTAATGACGGCGCATTTACCGCCATATAAAAGCTTTATTTCAGAAGACAACAACATTCGTAAAAACTCAACGGTTGAAGGCTACGCCAAGCTTAAACCTGTTTTTGACCGTCAGCACGGTACTGTTACCGCTGCAAATGCAACACCATTAACTGATGGTGCAGCGGCCGTACTTATGATGAGCGAAAGCAAAGCAAAAGCACTGGGTTACGAAATACTAGGTTACGTACGTAGCTTTGCATTTTCGGCAATTGGCGTAGAAAAAGACATGTTAATGGGCCCAGCTCATTCAACGCCTATTGCACTAGATAGAGCGGGTATTACGCTTGCTGATTTAGATTTAATTGAAATGCACGAAGCGTTTGCATCGCAAACACTTGCCAATATGAAAATGTTTGCCTCAGACAAATTTGCACAAGAGCATTTAGGTCGCAGCAAAGCAATTGGCGAAATTAACATGGATAAGTTTAACGTTAACGGCGGCTCTTTAGCATATGGTCACCCATTTGCAGCAACAGGTGCACGCTTAATTACGCAAAGCTTACACGAGCTTAAACGTCGTGGTGGCGGTTTGGCATTAACAACAGCGTGTGCTGCTGGTGGTTTAGGTGCAGCCTTTGTATTGGAGAGCGCGTAATGACTGATTCAGTATTTAATTTAGCGGTAGATGAAAACAAAATTGCCGTAGTAACGATTGATGTGCCAGGGGAGAAAATGAATACCCTGCGCAGTAGTTTTGCCGATGACTTAAAAGCATTATTAGAAGACGCTAAGTCGCAAAATGTAAAAGGCATGGTATTTATAAGCGGAAAAAGCGATAACTTTATCGCGGGCGCCGATGTAAAAATGCTCGATAGCGTTCAAAAGCGTGATGATGCTTTAGCTATTAGCGAACTATGCCATCAAGCATTTTTTGATATGACAAAACTGCCATACACAACAGTAAGCGCGATTCATGGCGCTGCATTAGGTGGTGGTTTAGAGTTTGCTTTAGCGTGTGACTACCGTGTTGGTACCGACAGCGATTTAACAAAAATTGGCTTACCAGAAGTGCAACTTGGTTTACTACCAGGTGGCGGCGGTACGCAGCGCTTAACTAAAATTGTTGGTATTCAAAAAGCACTTGAGTGGATGCTAACAGGTAAACAAATTCGCCCTAAGCAAGCTAAAAAAGCAGGCGTGCTTGATGACTGTGTACCACACAGTGTGCTGCTAAAAGTTGCAAAAGAATTTGCGACTAAGAAAAAGCCACAAGTAAAAGAGCCAAAGCTCGACAATATTAGTAAATTATTAGAGTCAAACCCGTTTGGTCGTAACTTTATCTTTAAAAAAGCCAAAGAAAACGTACTTAAAAAAACGGGCGGGCACTACCCAGCACCACTCGCTATTATTAAAGCTGTGCGTGCTAGTGTAGAGCTTGATGAGCTAAAAGCGTATAAAACAGAAGCTGAAAGCTTTGCAACACTTGTAATGAGTGACGAATCGAAAGCGCTTCGCGGTATTTTCTTTGCAACCACTGAAATGAAAAAAGAGTGGCGCAATGATGACGCCCCCGCAATTAGCAAAACTGCTGTTTTAGGTGGTGGACTAATGGGCGCAGGAATTGCGCACGTAAGTGCTGTTAAAGCTAAAGTACCGGTACGTATTAAAGATGTAGCAGAGCAGGGCATTAGTAATGCAATGAGCTACACCTACAAAATTTTAGACAAGCGCCTTAAGCGCCGTATTATGTCTAAAGCTGATATGCAGTTAACAATGAACCGTATTACAGGTACAACAGACTACAGTGGCTTTAAACACATTGATTTAGTAATAGAAGCGGTGTTTGAAGATCTTGCGCTTAAGCAAGGTATGGTTGCCGACGTAGAGCAGCAATGCCAAGAAAATACAATTTTTGCTAGTAACACGTCATCATTACCAATTTCGCAAATTGCAGCGCAGGCAGCACGTCCTGAAAATGTAATTGGCTTACATTACTTTTCACCAGTAGAAAAAATGCCATTAGTGGAAATTATTCCACACGAAGGTACATCTAAAGAGACCATTGCTCGCGTTGTTAACTTTGCACGTAAGCAAGGTAAAACGCCAATTGTTGTAAAAGACATGGCCGGTTTTTACGTAAACCGTATTTTAGCGCCTTACTTAAATGAAGCTGCTAACTTAATGCTTGCGGGTGAGCCAATTGAAAAGATTGATGCAGCCCTAGTTGAGTTTGGCTTTCCGGTAGGACCGCTGGCTCTACTTGATGAAGTAGGGATTGATATTGGCTCTAAAATTGCTCCAATTCTTGAAAAAGAATTAGGTGAGCGTTTTAAAGGCCCTGATGCATTTATGCGTATGATTGATTCAAAACGCCTTGGCCGTAAGTCGGGTCGTGGTTTTTATGAATACGACAAAAAAGGCAAAAAGGTTGATGAGTCAGTTTACGAACTATTGGGTGTTACCCCAGCTCCACGTTTAAACAAAAGCGAAATTGCTAAGCGATGTGTATCAAAAATGCTTAACGAAGCAGTACGCTGTTTAGATGATGGCATTATTGCAAGCCCACGTGATGGCGACATTGGTGCAATATTTGGTATTGGTTTCCCACCATTTTTAGGTGGCCCGTTTAGCTATATGGATAAATTAGGCGCAAGTAAAATAAGCTTTGATATGTCTACATTGGCTAACAGCGATGCTAATTTTGCTCCATGTGAGTCACTGGTAACAATGGCAAGCTCTGGTACTACTTTTTATAATGCAGCAACTGTTGAGGTTGTAGCTCCTGAAGTACAAAGTACTGAGCCACAAGAGCAAAGTGTCACTGAGCCTGAAGTTACTAAAGAGATTGAAACAAAAGAATAAAGTTTCTACTGTTTATAAAAACCGCATTTAGATGCGGTTTTTTTATGATTTTTAATATTTAAATGAGGAGCTTAATGACATTATTTACACAAAGATTGAGCATGTACCAAATAGAAGAGTCTGATTGGCCTCTTTTTCTAGCGCTTCATCGCGATCCTCAAGTCCTTAAGTATTGTTTTGATATGCCAATGGAGTCACTGATAAGAAACCGCTTTGAGGTACGCTTACCTAAGTGGAATACTAAATCGCGCCATCCACTGTGCTTACTCATTATTAATAATAAGACAAAACAACCAGTGGGTGTTACAGGCTTTGCCTATGACGGAGAAACCGCAGAGCTTGGTTATTTATTATTGCCAGAGTATTTTAATAAAGGCTACGCGACAGAGTCGTTAAGAGCTGTGATTGATTGGGCTTGGAAAGAATGTGGTATTAGGCAGTTTAAAGCAGTCGTAACGCGTGGCAATATTGGTTCTGAAAAGGTGCTTAGTAAGTGCGGCTTAACCCATACCGATACACTTTTTAAAGTGCATACAATAGGCGAAAAGTTATACGACGATTTAATTTATACGCTTAAGGTGTAAGGTTTTAATGGGCTAGTAGCCTAGCCCAAAAAGTGCTACAAGTGAAGTGCGATAGCTTTGCGGTCTTTTTCTGGCATGTTTTCTACGACTAAATTAAATGAGTTATCAATCATTCTCTCAATTTCACTTTGTGCAATTGTGCCGTCTAAAATTACTGTGTTCCATAAGCGTTTATTCATATGGTAACCAGGGATCACTGCCGGGAAAGTATCACGCAATGATATTGCTTCATCAGGATCGCACTTTAAGTTAAGCCACCAAATAACCTCACCATCATCATTAGTTTGACCGTCATTGCCAATAGCAAGAGTCGCAAACATTTTATGATTCACTTTATATACATCAACCTCTTGCGCAAATGGTTTTGTAACCTGAACAAGTGGTTTTTTAACTAAATACTCATGTACTTTTTTCTGGTCCATGATCCATTCCTTGAAGTCATACTCGGTAAAGCTACCATAGCAGTTTTTTTCACATTTGATTATATGTATTTTAGTATAAATTAAAATTTTACAAGCTAATACAACATGTAGCGTAAAACCAACGTAATTTTAGTTGAACAAAATCCAGTTCGTGGTATGTTTCTGCCAATCAAAAAAATAATAGGAATTCACACATGCCAAAGGCGAGTGATGTTAAAAAAGGTACTGCTATTGACTTCAATGGCCGCGTTTTAGTTGTAAAAGATATTGTGCGCTCTGTGCCGCAAGGTCGTGCTGGTGGTAGTTTATACCGTATGCGTTTATACGATGTGGTAACCGGTGGTAAAGTTGACGAAACATTCAAAGACAGTGACATGCTAACGCTGGCTGATTTAACACGCCGTGAAGTAATGCTATCGTACATTGATGGAGACGAGTATGTGTTCATGGATAATGAAGATTACACGCCTTACAACTTAAACAAAGATGCTATTAGCGAAGAAATTTTATTTGTTAATGAAGAAACGCAAGGCGTACACGTCATTGTTATTGATGGCGCGCCAGTAGGACTTGATTTACCGTCAAGTGTTGAACTTGTTGTTGAAGAAACAGACCCATCTATCAAAGGTGCATCTGCAAGTGCTCGTTCAAAACCTGCACGTATGTCTACTGGCTTAAATATTTCTGTGCCAGAGCATATTTCAACAGGTGACCGTATCCGTATTAATACTGTTGAACACAAATTTATGGGTCGTGCTGAAAAGTAACTTGTAAATTATAATTTTAAAAGCCGAATCTGTATTTAACAGCTTCGGCTTTTTTGCGCGCGGGGATTTGTTGCTTTAAATTTAATCACGTTAGCGTTAGAATAAGCGCCGTATTTTTGAGCAACTTTAAGGGGTAGCTTTGTTTATAGTTTTACTAAGCAGTGCATTTATAGCTTTAATGTATTTAGAAACCATTAAAAAAGGCATGCCAATTAAACGATGGCTGATTTTAGGCGGTTTACTTGGACCTGTAGCCTGGTGCTTGTTTAATCTACATTATCGTCGTGCTTTAGTTAGAAATGTAGGAATAAATGCGTGTATATGGCGCCCTTAATTTATCGATGCCACATTTTTATTTTTTCTAATTAAGCTTGGGGCCGCTTTAGTTTGTTGCTGCTTTAAAAATTCAGTAAATTCACTTTTTGATAGTGGCTTAGAATAGTAATAACCTTGTACTGTTTCGCAATTAAGCTTTTTGAGTATATCAATTTGATGGGCTTGTTCTACACCTTCAGCCACTACATGTAAATCAAGGTTATGCGCAATAGTGACTATTGAGTCGACCATATTACGGCCACGTTCGTTGGTCATGTCATCTATAAATGCTTTATCTACTTTAAGTGTATTAAGCGGAAATTGCTTTAAATACGCTAATGATGAATAACCAGTACCAAAATCATCCATTGCTAAATGAATACCTCGGGCACTTAACGAACGCATAATTGCAATGGCTTCTTTAGGGTCATCCATTACAGTACCTTCTGTTATTTCAAGCTCTAAAAAGTAAGAAGGTAATTCATTTTTTTGCAAAATAACGTCAATACGAGAGGTTAAATCGGGGAGGCTAAATTGCTTTGCTGATAAGTTGACAGCTACTCGGCCGCTAAATAAACCGTTATCTAGCCATTCTTTTACGTCTCTGCAGGCTTTGTTTAATACCACCTCACCAATTTCAATTATTTGGCCCGTTTCCTCGGCTATAGGTATAAAAACTCCCGGACTAATAATGCCTTTTTTGGGTGTAATAAAGCGCACTAATGCTTCCATTCCGGTTAGCTTGCCTGTGCGAATATTCATTTTTGGTTGGTAGTACACTTCAAAATGGTCTTCTTTTAAACCAAAGCGCATGAGGTTTTCAATTTGCAGTCGTTTAACGGCTTGACGGTTCATCGTGTCGTTAAAAAATAAGTAGCTGTTACCTTTCTTTTTAGCATGATACATCGCGGTATCTGCATTTTTTAAAAGCAGTTCAGGTGTATTACCGTCTTCTGGGAATAATACAATACCTACACTTGAGGTGATTGCCAGTTCGTGGCCTGCCATTTTAAATGGTGTAGCAATGGCTGCTAAAAACTGTTTAGCCATGCGTGTAATTACATGTATGTCGTTAGTGTCAGACATTACCAGAGCAAACTCATCGCCGCCTAAACGATAAAACACATCATTTTCGCGGGTTAGTTTATTTAAGCGCATTGCTAGTTTAGCTAATAAGCTGTCACCTAGCTGATGTCCTAACGAGTCATTTATTTTTTTAAAGTTATCTAAATCGAATACAAGCAAGGCGTGATGCGAATTGAGTTTTACTAGTTTATGCAAATCAGTAAAAAATAAATTTCGGTTAGGCAGACTGGTTGTGCGATCTCGATTCGATAAGTTATGTAATTGCGATTCTGCTTTTTTACGCTCTGTTAAATCTGAATATACAACGACATAATTAGTTATTTGATTTTGATCGTTTTTAATTTCATCTATGGATATTTCTATCGGTAATAAAATACGCTCACTATTACGAAGCTTCACTTCTTGTTGAATATGTTCGCGCTCTTTTACTATTTCAATAATTCTGTTTGTGTAGCTTGGCTCATACCCAGATAGGCTAAAATCTTTTCCTAAGTATTGTTCGCGTACGCCACCAAACAAGGTTAAAAAGCTAGGGTTTATATCAACTAGTTTAAAGTTTTTATCGTAAATTGCTAAGGCGTCAGTAAGCGACTCAACACATTTTGCAAAAAGGTTTAAGCGCTCTTCAGTTGATTTTAACTGTGATATATCGCGAACGGTACCTGTCATTCTAAGGGGGGATAAGTTGGCGTCTTTTTCAATTATTTTTCCGCGATCGAGCACCCAGTGCCAACGACCAAAAGTATCTTTGATTCGGTAGGTGGCTTCAAAAAAAGCAGACTGCTCTGCAAAGTGCACTTTTAGCAAGTGCTCAACGTTATTAATATCGTGAGGATGGATAAGGCCTTTATTTGGTGGAAACCCCATTAACGTAGTTGAGTCCATTAAATACTTATCGTTAATACGAATAACTTCGCCTGTTTTTATGTTCCAGTCCCAAAGTGTATCGCCGCTACCTTCTACAGTACTTTTAAGGCGTTTTTCCGAAAGTCGAAGTTGGCGGCGTGAACGTCTAAGTTTATGGATTACAAATAACAGGTACGGCAAAGCAAGCGCTATAATGGCGCTTGCTAGTATAAGTATATTGTCTGAGTTGTAATTAAGTGATGACTCAAAGGCAAAAAGCTCAAATGAGTAAGCAAGTACTACAAGCATGCTTAGTTTTATTATTGTTTTTATCATTTTTTGATTACTTCTAATTTACAAATGATAATTTAAAACAAGCTAAACCTAGAGTCAAAGAGATTGAGAGTAAACGGGCATATTTTGAGATTTACTGACTTTCGCCGAGCTTAAAAGCTCATATCTTGGTCTATTATCATCAAATAGGCTTAGTGCATAAACTTTTACTTCTCTTAGTGTTAGTGCGTTTAGGGCATCTAAAAGTCGCTGCTGCATATGAAATTCGTGATCTCTGTTACCAATAGCAAGCCATAACCGTTGTGAGCGCAGGCGCAAGTTTTTATCTTTTTCTGCAATATGAGTACTAAGGCCATGTTTTTGCTGTTGCCAATCGTTTTCATCAAGTGCATCAATGTTATCAAGATATTTTTTAATAAAGCTGTTATGACGATGCAATAATGTTTTTGCATCAAACTTAGGTGACTGCACATAAAATGCTATTCCAGCACGAGTATTAAAAGGTGCATAACCTGCGCCAACTAAATAACCTAGCTGTTGTGTTGTTCGTAACTCGTTAAAGTAATCTTGATTAATTAAATGATTTAACGCCATCATTTTTACTTTTTCGGCCACGCAATCCGTTTGCGCCTGATAGTAAACTACCATGGCATGGTCGCTACAAGGAAGTTCTAACTCGTAGCGAGTTACTTTTTTAATTTCAAAAAGAGGGCGTCTTAAATCTTCAATTATGGCTGCGTTTTTTAGGTGTTCGGCGACCTTTTTTTGAAAGGCTAATGCATCACTTTGCTGCCAGTTACCATGTAAAAATGATTCAACATGTAGTGCTTTAAAAAAGTCTGTTCTGAACTCATTAAATTGCTGAAAACAGGTGTTTTTTAATGCCGATGCAAGCTCCCCAGGTTGAGGGTTCCAAGGCATTATTTTTGCGCCTAAAATACTAAACAACTCACTGACTGGTTTGTTTTGGTTGCTATTGCGCCAATGCCTTACAAGTTGTTTTTTATATTCAGCAAAGCGTTTTGCACAAATTTCTACATTAAATAAAGCATCTATTAATTGATCAACAAGCTCTAACTGGCTAGATGAAAGCCCAGCGGTATGTAGAGTTAACCCACCTTGATGCGAGGTTAAGTGGTAGCTAAGACCTGCAAGTTCTGCAGGATAAAATTGCTCGCCCACGCTATCCATAAATAAATCTGTAAATAAGCGGGTGAGTGCCATATGTTTTACATCTTTTACGGCAAAATCAGAATCCATGGCCAAATAAAAATGACCTTTAGCAACACGAAATGTGTTGTCTTGTTTAAACCAAAAGTCAAAACCGGGTTCTTTTACTAATAACTCGGGTTTCGTTTGTGGTTTTATGACATCAAATAACACCACTTCTTTTGTTAAATAAGGATTAGCGGTAGGCAGCAGCATTTCGCTCAGCGGTTTATTTATCTCGCTAAGTGCATCAAGCCAACTAGGTGAAATATGTTCTACTTTATATGGTGTGTTGTACCATGCGGTTTTATGTTCAGGCTCTACATCTGGATGTATAAGTACGATGCGCATATTATGTGGCGTTAACCACTGCATGGCCATTTCGTGGGTCGCTTTTTTAAAGCCTTCCATTAAATAGTCGCCTTGCACGTAGTTTGCTTCATCGTAATGCTGCATATTAATGCTTAAATTACTGACCCAATCAATCAAGCGTGACTTTTCTTGGTTATCAAATGCTATTTGTAATAGATTTTTTTTATCTTGATATAAACGCGGCAATTTTTCGGTGTTATCGTTAATTAAGCAAATGTATTCAAACACCATTTCAATAATGTCTTCGAAGTATTCAATACCTTCATCGGTAAGCGCTAAGCTAATATTAAAATCTTTAAAGTTGCTGCCATTAATACCACCGCCAGCAGAAAGCGCGTTTATCCAGCCTTGCTCTTTTAAAATAGAATAAAGAGAACCCGCGCCTTCATAGCCAAGTAAATGGGCAATAAAACTCACTGTTTTGTGGCGATAAAAGTCGTCAATATTAGGCATAGCAAAACTTATGATAAGTTTTTGCATATGCTTATGCGGCTCAATATGAAGTATTTTTCCTATGTCTTGTTTGCGATAAAGTGGCTCACTGATCTCTGGCTTTTTGAGGTTTTTATTACCCTTAATTGCGCCAAAGTAAGTTTGTGCCCAGCTTTGTAGTGTGTCTAATGTTTCGTTTGCGCAAATAACTAAAGTCATCCACTGAGCTTGGTACTGACTATTAAAAAAGTCGCGAAGCTCATCACTAATACAGCGCTCTCTGTCAGCTAAGGTTTGTAGGTTTCCTACAGAAAATTTAGCAAATGGATGAGCTGGATTTACCGTTTCTTTGTGGGCTTGATAAATACGGCGACCATCGTCTTTTATTTTTAGTTTAAACTCGGCTTCAATTGCGTTGCGTTCTTTTTCTGTTTCGGCTGAATTTAAAAGTGGCGCAATAAAAAAACGGCTAAATTGGGTAAGCGCCTGTTCAAATTCTTGGTTATTAATATCAAAAAAGTAACAGGTATGCTCAGTGCCAGTCCACGCATTAGTGTTCCCGCCAGCTTGTGAAACAAAATTATTAAAACTGCCTGAATCTGGGTATTGGTCTGTGCCTAAAAAAAGCATGTGCTCTAAAAAGTGTGCTAGGCCTTGCCTATCAAGAGGATCGTCAAAATGCCCGGCGTTAACTGCCATTGATGCTGCCGCTTTTGTAGAATCTTTATCTTGCACTAATAGTACTTTTAGACCATTGTCCAGTGTAAAGGCGCGGTATGCTCTGTTATCATTGCGGCTGATATTCAAATGATGCTCCTGAAACTAAACGTTTACTTGTTAACAACAGATGATGGCTTCAGGAAAGCGAAATACAGCTTAAAGATTTACCTGAATCTCATGAAATAATTATTTAGAAATAAATAGATTTATGTTGTTAATATAGCTGACAAATGGGCAAACTGGCTAGGGCGTGTTGATCTTTGTGGTATGAAAAACAAACAGCATGAAGATAAGGTATAATTGAATTCGCCAGAAAACTTT